>NZ_JBEXXX010000009.1:0-237337 GCF_040630635.1 Streptomyces sp. NPDC005761
AAACGCCCGGTTACATTCCGAACCCGGAAGCTAAGCCTTTCAGCGCCGATGGTACTGCAGGGGGGACCCTGTGGGAGAGTAGGACGCCGCCGAACAATCATTGTAGAAAGCCCCGTGCCCTTGTGGCGCGGGGCTTTTCTGCGTTCCGGACCAGAAGCGAGAGGACTACGTCCGTCGCGTGTCCGGTGAGTCCTCGACCCACGCAGGTTTCCAGGTCCCGTCGGCCAACCGGTCGGGCTGTGTGGAACGGAGATGGTCGCGCAGGGCGGTGAGCGCGGGGTGTGGGTTGTCGCGACGCCAGATCAGTGAGTGGGGATAGACAGGCGTCGGCTCCGTCACCGGGATGCGCCGCAGACCATGGCCGGCGGGCCAGATCAGGCGGGTGTTCTCTCCCATGAAGGTGGCAAGGGCCGGAGTGTCGGCGATGGTGTCCAGAAGCGCGTCCGAGCCGAAGTTGGGACCTGTCGCCTCGATGGTGAGGCCGTACTCGGCGACGAGGGCGTCGTAGTAGGCGCCCCACTCGGTACCGGGGACGATGCCGGGCATCCAGATCCGGTGCCCAACGAGCTGCGCGACGGTCACCGACCTGGCGTCCGCCAGCGCATGGGCAGGGCCGGTGAGGAGTTGCAGCGGCTCGTCGAGGACCCGGACGGACTCGATGTCCTCAGGAAGCGCTCGGCCAGGCGCACCGACAGCGCGGAAGGAGGCATCGATCGCACCGGATCTGATGGCGGTCACAGCCGCTTCGATCTCGAACAGCATCAGGACGTCGAGCTCGATCTCCGGGTGCGCGCCGTGGAAGCCGCGCATCAGCCCTGCCTGCGCTCCACGCGATGCGATCACGTCGACGCGAAGCGGCCGCCGACCGGCGCGCACAGACGCGACTGCGCGCTCGGCCACACGCAACAGGTCGCGCGCGTGGGGGAGGAACGCCTGCCCGTCGATGGTGAGCTCGGCGCCGCGCGGGGTGCGGGTGAACAGCCGAACCCCGAGACTCTTCTCCAATACGGCGATGCGCTTGGAGACGGCTTGCTGGGTGATCGACAGGTCGGCGGCGGCTTCCTGGAACTGGCCCGCGTCGGCCACGGCGGTGAAGGTACGCACAGCTTCGAGATCCATGCCGATTCACGTTAGTCCACAACAAATGGTTGTGCTGAGCCGCTGGAGGGGTTGTTTGACCTGCTGTTGTCCTGCTCGATTAGCTATCCCTGGTCAATGTCTGTTTGTTCGGTAAGGCATCAAGGGTGGGCTGAGGATGGTGGGCAGGAGACCGCTGGGCCGGCAGTTCGGGTGGCTGTGGGCGGCGTACGCCATCAGTACGTTCGGGACGCGACTGGCGTTCGACGCCTTCGCTCTGATCGCGATTCTTGTGCTCCATGCAGGGCCTACCCAGGTATCGGTGCTGGCTGCCACGGGGCTTGCGGTGGGGGCCGCAGTAGCGGTGCCGCTGGGGCCGTGGGTGGAGTTTCGTCGCAAGCAACCGGTGATGGTCGCGATGGATCTGACCCGGTTCGTAACGTTGATGAGCGTTCCTGCCGCATACGTACTGGGTCTGCTGGGCTTCGTGCAGCTCATGGTCGTGTCGGTCGTCGTCGGTGCGGCCGACATCGCTTTCAACGCAGCCAGTGGCGCGTATCTGAAGGCACTCGTGCGACCGGAGGACCTGCTCGTCGCGAACGGACGGTTCGAGTCCACGACCTGGACCGCCACCGTGCTCGGGCCGCCGGCCGGTACGGCAGCAATCGGCTTCTTCGGGCCGGTGGCGACGGTGGTCGCCGATGCGGTCAGCTATCTGCTCTCAGCCGTCGGGATCCACGCGATCGGCGCCAGCGAGTCGCGCCCCGTACCCAGCGGTGGGCACAAAGCGCGACTCCGGCCTCGTGACCTGGGCGGAGGATGGCGCTACATCCTGACGCACCCGGCCCTGCGGCCCTTGTTCCTGAACACGGTCCTGGTCAACGGCCTGATCATGGCAACGTCGCCGCTGCTCGCCGTCCTCATGCTCGGCGACCTCGGCTTCGCCCCCTGGCAGTACGGCCTCGCCTTCGGCCTGCCCTGCGTCGGCGGCATCATCGGCTCACGGCTTGCCCGACCGCTTGTCGGACGCTTCGGACGGCACAAGGTCCTGGTGTCCGTCGGTGCGCTGCGCGCTTGCTGGTCGATCGGGCTGGCCTTCGTCCGGCCCGGCGCCGTCGGCCTGGTGCTCGTCATCGCGGTCGAATTCGGACTGATCACCTGCATGGGCGTGTTCAACCCGGTGTTCGCCACGTACCGGCTCGATCAGACAGCGACGGACCGGATCGTCCGCACTCTGTCGGCGTGGTCGGTCACGAGCAAGGTGACCATCGCGGCCATGACCGGGCTGTGGGGCTTGCTGGCCGGTGCGACCGGCCCCCGCACCGCGATCGCCGTCGCCGGCCTTCTCATGCTGTCTACCCCGTTCCTGCTGCCCCGGCATGACCGCGCGCCGTCCCACGAGCCGGATCCGAATCGGGTCCGAACATGACGCATCGCGGTTTTCGGTAGCCAAGGCGGCTGAGTTCATCCCCCCTCCCGTCCGGCCCGGTCCGCAGACAGCTGCGGTGGGCCGGCGACGTCACAGGCGCCCGGCCGCCTTGAGAGCCAGATAGGCGTCTGCGAGGGACGGCGCGAGACTGTCCGGGGTGGCGTCCACGACGATCACGCCATGACGCTGGAGTTGGTCCGCAGTCCGACGCCGTCCTTCCTGGGCCCGGGCCCCCGCGGCGGCCTCATAGATAGCGTCCACTGTGCCCCTCGCGGCTGCCATCACCTCGATGTGCGGGTCTCGTACCGCTGCCAGCAGTACGGTATGACGCTGGGTGAGACGTGGCAGCAGAGGCAGCAGACCCTCTTCGACAGGGGCTGCGTCAAGGCTGGTCAGCAGCACGAGCAAGGAGCGCCGAGGCGCGTTCGCCAACGCGGCGGCGCTGAGACCTCGGGCGTCGGTTTCCACCAGTTCCGGCTCCAGCGGGGCCAGTGCGTCGACCATGGCCGGCAGGACGTCGCCGGCCCCGCGACCCCGGACCTGGGCGCGTACACGGCGGTCGTAGGCGAGAAGGTCCACACGATCGCCCGCTCGGGTCGCGAGGGCGGTGAGAAGCAGTGTCGCGTCCATCGACGCGTCGAGACGGGGCACATCACCGACCCGGCCCGCCGACGTGCGGCCGGTGTCGAGGACGACGAGGATGTGCCGGTCGCGCTCGGGGCGCCAGGTCCTTACAGCGACCGCTGACTGGCGCGCGGTGGCTCGCCAGTCGATCGAGCGGGTGTCATCGCCGGGAACGTAGGCGCGCAGGCTGTCGAACTCCGTGCCTTCGCCCCGGGTGAGGACACTTGTGCGGCCGTCGAGTTCGCGCAGCCGGGCGAGGCGGGACGGCAGGTGTTTGCGGCTCGTGAAGGGCGGCAGGACACGTAGCTTCCATGGGACGTGGTGACTGCCCTGGCGGGCGGCGAGCCCCAGCGGACCGTAGGAGCGGACCGTGATCCGCTCGGCCTGACGGTCGCCACGTCGGGTGGGGCGCAGAAACGTGGTGACGCGGCGCCGTTCACCGGGCGGGACATCCAGTGTGTGGCGAGACGCCGACTGGTCCGTGCCTGTGGACCAACTGCTGGGCGGCCATGCGTCACGGAGGTGTGCGCGCAGGCGACGGCGGGAAGGATTGGCTACGGTGAGTAGCACTTCGGCCGCGTCGCCGAGTCGAACGGTTGTGTCACCGGATCGGGTGAAATGGAGCGGACGCACTGGCGCTGCCAGGGCGTAGTCGCACAGAATTGCTAGAGCAAGCGGGGCATCGACCGCGAGCATGCCCGTCCAGCTCGGGGCCAGGATGCCTACCAGGAGTGACCCCAGGGCGGCAAGCAGGGCGGTGCGTCCGGTGAGGGCCACCATTCACCGCCTCAACGGGGTACGGGGACATGGGCGAGAACTGCGGTGATGACGGAGTCGGGAGTGACCCCCTCCATCTCCGCCTCGGGCCGCAGCTGCAGGCGGTGCCGGAGCGTGGGGAGCGCGAGGGCTTTCACGTCGTCGGGGGTGACGTAGTCGCGGCCGGTGAGCCAGGCCCAGGCCCGGGCGGTGGAGAGCAGCGCAGTGGCGCCTCGGGGTGAGACCCCGAGGGAGAGCGAGGGGGATTCGCGCGTGGCACGACAGATGTCTACGACATAGCCGGCGATCTCGGGGGAGACGGTGGTCTTGGCAACGGCGGTACGTGCGGCCTCCAGGTCGGCAGGCCCGGCGACCGGTCGTATACCTGCCGCCTTCAGATCGCGGGGGTTGAAGCCGTCGGCATGGCGCGTCAGGACGTTGACCTCGTCGTCGCGGGACGGCAGCGGGACCGTCAGCTTGAGGAGGAACCGGTCCAACTGGGCCTCAGGCAGGGGGTACGTGCCTTCGTACTCCACGGGGTTCTGCGTCGCTGCCACGAGGAAGGGGTCCGGCAGGGGGCGAGGGGTCCCGTCGACGGTGACCTGACGCTCCTCCATCGCTTCCAGGAGGGAGGACTGAGTCTTGGGAGGAGTCCGGTTGATCTCGTCGGCGAGCAGGAGGTTGGTGAACACCGGTCCCGGCTGGAAGGAGAACTCGGCGGTCCGGGCGTCGTAGACGAGTGATCCGGTGACATCGCTCGGCATCAGGTCGGGAGTGAACTGGACGCGCTTGGTGTCGAGTTCGAGCGACGCGGCGAGTGCCCTGACCAAGAGGGTCTTGGCCACGCCGGGGACACCTTCTAGCAGCACATGGCCGCGGCAGAGCAGGGCGACCACGAGACCGGTGACCGCCGGGTCCTGGCCGACCACGGCTTTCGCGATCTCGGAGCGCAGCGCTTCAAGGGAGGCGCGGGCCGCAGCGTCGCCGGTGACGCTTTCGGTCGTCCCGGCGGAAATGGGGGGCGGGGCGCTCATGAGGTACGGACCTCTCTTTCGAGGGTGTCGAGTTGTTCTGCCAGAAGGACGAGAGCGGCGTCGTCGGAGGGGACCGAGCCGAAGAGCAGTTCATGCAGATGGAGGTCGCCAGCACCGCGCCGCGCGGATACGGCGGGGAGAAGCGTCGCGGGGGAGTTCGCGTCGCGCGGGGAGACGCCGACGAGAGGGGCCATGCGGGTACGAGTGGCGTGGCGCAGAGAGGCAGCGGCCCGGTCACGGGCCTTGGCCTTGCGCTGGAGGCGGGCACGGCCCTCGGTCGATTCGGAGGCTCGGATGGCCACGGGCAGCCTTTCGGCGACCACGGGCCCAAGGCGCCGTGCCCGCCAGACAGCGGCAAGTACGGCTGCAAGAGTGAGCTGGAGCGTTCCCCAGCGCCAGCCCGACGGGAACAGGTCGATGAAGCTGCTTTCGTCCTCCGCGCGGTCGTCGTTCGTGCTGTTGTCCTTGTCCCCGCTGCTGCCCGCGGCGGAGGGATCACTGAGCGAGGGGAGGTACCAGGTCAGATGTGGGCGCGAGCCGAGGAGTTGAAGGGCCAAGGAGGCGTTGCCCTCGTTGGCCAGACGTTCGTTGTAGAGGAAGTCGGGGGAACCGAGCAGAACGGTGTCACCCGATGCCGACTGCTCCAGCATCAGCAGCGAGGGCAGTCCGGCGGCCGGGTAGCAGGCGAGGGCGCCGAGACCGTCCGACGTGTAGCGGAAACCTCCGGTCTCGGCCTTGCCGGCCTGGCGTGCGGCGGGCAGAGGGCACTGCGGAGCACGTGGGGAGACCGCCACGGAGGATCGTGCGCGGACACCGGGAGCCAGTGCTCCCACGGAGGGCGGACCCGCAGCGAGGAGCACGGTCCGGCCGCCCGAATCGGTGGTCGCCGCACGGAGCGCTTCCTGCTGGAACGGCGTCAGCAGATTGGGGGCGGCGACGAGCAGTGTCGTGTCCGCATCGGCTGCGGAGGTGGCGGCCCGGAGCGTGGTGACGACGCGGACGGAGACGCCTCGATCCTTGAGCAGTTCGGCAACCGCCCTGCTGCCGTATCGGTCCGCGGAGCGGGGATCGAGACGACCGTGCTGATCCCCGGAGCGGGTGGCAGCGAGGGCGATGCCCGCGGCGACGAGCACGAGGAGGGCAAGCAGCAGTCCGCGAGCGCGGACCCAGACCTGACGCGGAGTGAGAGAGGCGGAGGTGGAGGGCGTGGTCGTCGCGGTCACTCCGCAGCCCCCGGAAACGTGCCGGACAGCTGGGGTGTCGTCGACTCGAGGTCGAGATCCAGGGCGAGCACGGTCAGGTACGTCTGCTGGTCGGCCGATCGGCCGCCGTACGTGACGTCGTCGAACGCCCGGGCTGCCGCCCGGAGCCGCGTGGCGTGCGCGGGAAGCGTGCGGCCCGCCTCGGCGGCCGCCTCATCGGCGGTGCGTCCGGGGCGGGCGTCGAGCAGAGCGCGTTCCTCCAGGGAGCGGACGATGGCGCGCATCCGCTCCTGGACCGCTTGGCTCCAGTGGCCTGCCGCGGCGTGGGCCTCGGCGGCGGCACGGTGTTCGGGCGCGCCGCGTAGGCCGCTTTCGAAGAGGGGGTCCGCTGCTCGCCGGGGGCGCTGTGGCGTGCCCAGGCGCCACAGGAGTGCGGCGATCAGGGCGATGACGATCACTACGAGCGCGACCAGCCCCACAGGCCCGCCCGGGGCTGCGCCGGAGGCGGTCGAGAGGAGATCGCCGATCCAGGTCCACACGTGGTCCAGAGCACGCTGGAGGGGGTTGGGATCGTTCTCGTGGTACATCGCTTTGGACAGTTCGTGCCGCGCGGCTTCGCGGGCGGGCACCCGTGGAGTATCCACGGGTATGCCGCCGCTTGCGCGGATCTGTAGCGCTGTTGCCGCTGTACCGCCCGCCCCCGACACGGTGTCAGCTCCTGTTGTCGTAGCCGGGCAGACCGGCTGCCCTGGCGAGGTCGAGGTCGAGTGCTTCGCGTCGGATGCGCTGGTCCACGTAGAGAAGGGCCATGACACCGGCGGACAGCGGATAGGTGATCGTCGCGACGACCACGTCGCCGATCGCGGAGACGATCAGGAACGGCCACCCGAAACTGGTGGCTCCGTCGGTGAGGAAGGAGCTCAGGCCGCCGTCGTCGACGGCCATGGCGATGATGCCGAACGGCATGCCGATCACGAGCGTCACGATGAGCGTCAGCAGCCAGGTGAGCGCGAGGATGCCGAAGGTACGCCACCAGGCGCCGCGCACCAGTTTGGCGGAGCGCCGCATCGATGCGGTGATCGACTGCCGCTCCAGCATCAGCGCCGGGGAGGCGAGACAGAAGCGGACCATGAGCCAGAGGAACACACCGCCGGCGGCGAGCAGCCCGATGAAGGCGAGGCCGACACCCGCCGTGTCGCCGATCAGGAAGCCCGGGAGGATCCCCGCGGTCATGATGGCCGCGGCCATGAGGGCCAGCAGGAGGGTCAGACCCAGCAGCGGCAACAGCCGGGGCCGGGCCTCGGCCCAGGCGTCGGAGAGCGTGACGGGGCGGCCCAGCACCGAGCGGCTGATCACCACGGTCAGCACCGCGGTGGTGAAGATCGTGGCGAGCATCGAGATGAGCAGGGGCGGAGCGGTGTTGAGCAGGCTGGAGCGGAGAGAGTCGGTGGCCTGGCGCAGGGCCTCCGAGCCGGTGGCATTCCGGTCGATCGAGGGGGGCTCGGGCAGCAGGTACTTCTGCACCAGCAGGATGGCGGTCTGAGCGATCACGGAGACGGCGAGAGTGATGCCGAGCACCGTGCGCCAGTGCGCGCGCATCGTGGATACGGCACCATCCAGGATCTCGCCGACGCCCAACGGCCGGAGCGGGATGACGCCGGGCTTGGCAGCAGCCGGCGAGCGCCCCCAACCGGGTTCCTGCGGGGGAACACCCCAGCCGGGATGGGGAGGCGGCGTGCCGGGGCCGGTTGCGGAATTGCTCGGTGGGGACCACTGTCCCGCGGGAGGCTGCGTGGAAGACCAGTTTCCCGCAGGACCGCTGCCGTCGACGGGCTCGGAAGGCCGGGGGACGCCTGCCTCCTGGTCGTCGGAGGGGGCAGATCCGGGCGAGGCCCAGCCCGGAGTGTCGTTCATTCTCGCTCCTTCACGGTCCTGTCCGCGCATCGGGGCGTCAGGTTGGCAGCCATCGTGCCACGCGTTGCACCCGTCCGGGCCTGGCGCTGTATCTCCTTCGTTCCTTCCGGTGCGGGCGTCCCTCGGGGCAGACTGGACGGATGGCTGATCAGGACGCGCAATCGCCGGTGGGCAGCGAGCCCGCCGCGCTTCCCGTACTTCGCTGGGACGAGCCCCCGGAAGGCCCGGTGCTGGTGCTTCTCGACCAGACCAGGCTGCCGGCGGAGGAGGCGGAGCTGGCGTGTACCGACGTCCCCGCGCTGGTGGAGGCGATCCGGACCCTGGCGGTGCGGGGAGCGCCGCTGCTGGGCATCGCAGGGGCCTACGGGGTGGCTCTCGCCGCCGCGCGGGGCTATGACGTGGCGGAGGCCGCGGGCCTGCTGGAGCAGGCGAGGCCCACCGCGGTGAACCTCGGGTACGGGGTCCGGCGTGCCGCCGGGGCGTACTGGGCGGCTGCCGACAAGGGCGCCGGTCCGGAGCACGCGGCGGCGGTGGCACTGGACGAGGCCCGGGCGCTGCACCGGGAGGATGCCGTGGCCAGTGGGCACATGGCGCGGTTCGGGCTCACCCTCCTGAACGAGCTGCTGCCCGGTGGCGGTCACCGGCTGCTGACCCACTGCAACACCGGGGCGCTTGTCTCGGGGGGCGAGGGAACGGCCTTCGCTGTGGCGCTCGGTGCGCACAGGGCGGGACGGCTCAGGCGGCTGTGGGTGGACGAGACCCGCCCGCTGCTGCAGGGCGCCCGGCTGACCGCCTACGAGGCGGCGCGCCACGGCATGCCGTACAGCCTGCTCACGGACAACGCCGCGGGCTCGCTGTTCGCCGCGGGGGAGGTGGACGCCGTGCTCATCGGGGCGGATCGCATCGCCGCGGACGGATCGGTGGCCAACAAGGTGGGGAGCTATCCGCTGGCGGTGCTCGCGAAGTATCACCACGTACCGTTCATCGTGGTGGCACCCACCACGACCGTGGATCTGCACACCGCGGACGGTTCCGCCATCACCGTGGAGCAGCGGCCGGCCCGGGAAGTGACCGAGGTCACACCGCCGCATCCGGGGGTCGGCGGAAGGAGTGCGGGCGGAGTGCCTGTGGCACCCGTGGGGGCCCCGGCGTACAACCCCGCCTTCGACATCACACCGCCGGAGCTGGTCACGGCGATCGTCACGGAGGAGGGCGTAATCTCCCCGGTCACAGGGGTCGGACTGGCAGAGCTGTGTGCCAGATCATCGCAGGTAACGATTAGCTAATGGGATGATGTCGTTTATGAAGGGACGCGTCCTTGTCGTCGACGACGACACCGCACTGGCCGAGATGCTCGGGATTGTGCTGCGTGGTGAGGGGTTCGAGCCGTCGTTCGTAGCGGACGGCGACAAGGCACTTGCTGCATTTCGTGAGGCAAAGCCGGACCTGGTCCTGCTGGATCTCATGCTGCCCGGTAGGGACGGCATCGAGGTCTGCAGGCTGATCAGGGCCGAGTCCGGTGTGCCGATCGTCATGCTCACTGCCAAGAGCGACACGGTTGACGTGGTGGTTGGCCTGGAGTCCGGGGCCGACGACTACATCGTCAAGCCGTTCAAACCTAAGGAGTTGGTTGCCCGGATCAGGGCACGTTTGCGCAGGTCCGAGGAGCCGGCACCCGAACAGCTGACCATCGGTGACCTGGTCATAGATGTGGCCGGGCACTCGGTGAAGCGGGACGGGCAGTCCATCGCCCTGACCCCGCTGGAGTTCGACCTGCTGGTCGCGCTCGCCCGTAAGCCGTGGCAGGTCTTCACGCGTGAGGTGCTCCTCGAGCAGGTCTGGGGATACCGCCACGCCGCTGACACCCGTCTGGTGAACGTGCACGTGCAGCGGCTCCGCTCCAAGGTCGAGAAGGACCCGGAGCGGCCGGAGATCGTCGTAACCGTCCGAGGTGTCGGCTACAAGGCCGGACCGAGCTGACATGACCCTGGGTAGCACTGCTCCGAAGCCCGGGGAGCCGGGAGTCCGTGCGGAGCGGGCTGCCGGTTCAGGGCACACGTCATCTCCGCTGGGGCGCTTCCTGCAGGGCGGCCGGTTGTTCCAGGACCGGGCGCCCGGCGGGCCGGTGCCGCGGCTGCTGATGCGCTGGGTGCGGCGTCCGCTGCTGCCTGCCGTACGGCTGTGGCGTCGCAACCTCCAGCTGCGGGTCGTCGCCGGCACGCTGCTGATGTCGCTCGGTGTGGTGCTGCTCCTCGGCCTCGTCGTGATCGGGCAGGTCCGCAACGGCCTGCTGGACGCGAAGGGCAAGGCCGCCCAGACACAGGCCGCCGGAGGGTTCGTGGCCGCGCAGGAGAAGGCGAACGCACCACTCCCCCCCGGACAGGGCGGTGACACCGCGGACGGCACGACGGCCAACAACTCCTGGCGGACCGAACTCGTCGACCAGCTGGCCAGCGGCGGGAAGAACGCCTTCAACGTGGTGGCGCTCAGTGCCGACCAGGGATCCCGCGCGCCGCGCGGCTCGGGCAGCGTCGAGGCCGCCAGCATTCCGCAGAAACTGCGCGAGTCGGTGAACAAGGGCCCGGGAGCGTTCCAGACGTACTCCCAGATCAAGTACGCGAACGGGCAGGAGCCACAGCCCGGTCTCATCGTGGGCAAGCGGCTCTACGACATCGACCGCAATCCGTATCAGCTGTACTACGTCTTCCCGCTGACGCAGGAAGAGAAGTCCCTGACCCTGGTCAAGGGCACGCTGGCGACCGCGGGTCTGTTCGTGGTCGTGCTGCTCGGGGCCATCGCGTGGTTCGTGGTGCGCCAGGTCGTCACGCCCGTACGCATGGCGGCGGGGATCGCCGAACGGCTCTCGGCCGGCCGGCTCCAGGAACGGATGAAGGTCACCGGCGAGGACGACATCGCCCGGCTCGGTGAGGCCTTCAACAAGATGGCGCAGAACCTCCAGCTGAAGATCCAGCAGCTGGAGGAGCTCTCCCGGATGCAGCGGCGCTTCGTCTCGGATGTCTCGCACGAGCTGCGGACGCCGCTGACGACCGTGCGGATGGCAGCAGACGTCATTCACGAGGCACGCGTTGACTTCGACCCTGTCACGGCACGTTCCGCGGAACTGCTCGGGGACCAGCTCGACCGGTTCGAATCACTGCTGTCCGATCTGCTGGAGATCAGCAGGTTCGACGCGGGCGCCGCGGCGCTGGAGGCGGAGCCGATCGATCTGAGGCAGGTCGTGCGGCGGGTGATCGGTGGCGCCGAACCACTGGCCGAGCGCAAGGGCACCCGGATCCGGGTGGTCGGCGACGAGCAGCCGGTGATCGCCGAGGCCGATGCGCGACGGGTCGAGAGGGTTCTGCGCAACCTGGTCGTCAATGCCGTCGAGCACGGCGAAGGACGCGATGTCATCGTGCGCATGGGTGTGGCAGGTGGAGCGGTGGCCGTGGCTGTCCGGGACTACGGCGTGGGGCTGAAGCCCGGTGAGGCGACCAGGGTGTTCAACCGCTTCTGGCGGGCCGACCCGGCTCGTGCCAGGACGACCGGCGGCACCGGCCTCGGGCTGTCCATCGCCGTCGAGGACGCACGGCTGCACGGCGGCTGGCTGCAGGCCTGGGGTGAGCCCGGCGGCGGCTCCCAGTTCCGGCTGACGCTGCCGCGTACGGCGGACGAACCGCTGCGCGGGTCGCCGATACCGCTGGAACCCGAGGACTCGCGGCGCAATCGGGAGAACCGGGAGCGGGCCGCATCCGCTCCTGCCCAGGGCAGCGAGCACCGGTTGATGGCGGTGCCTTCGCAGCCGGGCGGCACGGACCGGGCGGCACTGCCCGTACCGGCCCGCGCCCCCGTGCCCGCCCGGACCGCGCCGATATCGGTGCATCCGGCGGCCCTCCCCGGCAACGGCGCACGTGTGGTGCCGCGGCCCGCAGGGGAGCGGCCGGACCGTCACAGCGAATCTCCGGGGCAGGATCCGGGGCGGGAGGACACGACTCGTGGGCACTGACCGTCGTCAGGGCGGCCGTGGACGTGCGGTGGGGGCGACCGTGCTGCTCGGATGCGGCGCCGTGCTGCTGTCCGCGTGCGGCTCGATGCCCGTCACGGGTGACGTCAAGGCCGTGGACGCTTCGCAGCCCGGTGACTCCCAGGTGCAGGTGTACGCGGTCGCACCGCGTGACGGCGCCACTCCGAACGAGGTGGTCGACGGCTTCCTGGAGTCGATGACCAGCGACGACTCCGATTTCCGGACGACGCGGGAGTACCTCACGAAGGAGGCGTCGAGCAACTGGAAGCCGGGCGCGCTCACCACGGTGCTGGCCAAGGCTCCGAACCGGAGCGACCGGCCGGTCCACGAGAGCGATCGCAGTACCACCGAGGTGAGCTACACCCTGACCGGCGAAAAGGTGGCGACGGTCGACGACCAGAGCGCCTACCAGCCGATCGCCCCGGCGGACTACTCCCGCACCCTCCACCTGGTCCGGCAGAACGGTCCGGACGGCAAGGAATGGCGCATCGACATCGTGCCGGACGGCCTGGTTCTCGGGCAGTCCGACTTCAAGCGCCTCTACCGTTCCGTCAACAAGTTCTACTTCGCCACCGGGCCGACCGAGGCGCAGTCCACGCTGGTCGCCGACCCGGTCTACATCCGTAACCGGACCGATCCGGCCACCGGCATGGACACGGTGACGCAGGCGGTCCGCAGCCTTCTGAGGGGGCCGACCGACTGGCTGCGTCCGGTGGTCACGTCCCGCTTCCCCGCGGGCACCGGACTGCGCAAGGGCGTCACCTCCCTGACTCCGGACGACCGCAACGTGCTCAAGGTCCCGCTCAACAAGAAGGCGGACGGGGCCGGACAGCGCTCCTGCCGGATGATGGCTTCGCAGGTGCTCTTCACCCTCCGTGATCTGACATCCGCGCGGGTCGAGCAGGTCGAGCTGCAGCGTTCCGACGGTTCGGCGCTGTGCGTGCTGGGAGCGGACCAGGCCGAGGAGTACGCCCCCGACGGTTCGTCGGGCGGGCCCGACAGCCAGTACTTCGTCGCCAAGGGGCATGTGGAACGCATCCCCGGGAGTACCCGGGGCAGTGGTGAGCCGGAGCCGGTGGCCGGCCCGTTCGGCAGTGGCCCGCTGCGGGTGAGCGCGGTGGGAGTCGCCCGGGACGAGCAGTCGGCGGCAGCGCTCTCGCAGAACGGGGGCGCGCTCTACGTAGCCTCCATAGCCAGGGACGGGCAGCTTCCGGCACCGGCGCTGACCAGTAGGGCCGAGAACGCCGGGGACCGGCTGACGGCGCCCAGCTGGGACAGCCGGGGTGACCTCTGGGTCGCCGACCGCGACCCCGACAACGCGCGGCTGCTTCGACTGGCCGATGGCACGGGCAAGCCCCAGGAGGTCACTGTGCCGATCCTGGACGGCAGCCGGATCACGGCACTGCGCCTGTCCTCGGACGGGGTGCGCATCGCGCTGCTGCTGACCCGGGGCGAGCGGACGACGCTGAAGATCGGCCGGATCGAGAGGCAGGGCCCGCAGGGCAAGGAGCAGGTATCCGTGGTGGACCTGCGTCAGGCCGCGCCGCAGCTGGCCGACGTCACCGCGATGTCGTGGTCGGGCGGCAGCCGCCTCGTGGTGGTGGGCAAGGAGGAGGGAGGGGTGCAGCAGGTCCGCTATGTGCAGGCGGACGGTTCGACACCCTCCTCGGGCGTGCTGCCCGGCGTCAACCAGGTACGGGCCATCGCGGCAGCGGACGACGAACAGCTGCCGCTGATGGCGGACACGGTCGGCGACGGAATAGTGAAGCTGTTGCCCGGCGACAACTGGCAGACGGTCCTGAAGGAGGGCTCGGCGCTGGTCTACCCGGGCTGACCTCCGCCGCAAGTGCTCCGAGGCGGCCCGGCCGTTGTCCACAGGGGTGGTCCGGCTGCCCCGGTGCGGGCACAGTGGAGTCATGCGCGGGTGGTGGCGGGAGATCGCCGGCTTGGTCCTGCCGGTGGACTGCGGGGGCTGCGGCAGGCCGCGGACCGAGCTGTGCGAGGAGTGCGCCGCGCAGTTGTACGGCCGGGTGCCCCGCCGGGTGAGACCCGACCCGGAGCCTGCGGGCCTGCCCGTCGTGCATGCGGCCGCGGGATACGAGAACGCGGTACGCGCGGTGCTGCTGGCCCACAAGGAGCGGGGCGCACTTGGCCTCGCCGGAGCTGCCGGAAGGGCGCTGGCGGGTGCTGTGAGGGCCGGGGCAGGGGCGTTGCCCGACGGGGGTCCGCTGTTGCTGGTACCCGTACCGTCGGCGCGGCGGGCAGCCGCCGCCCGCGGGCACGATCCGGCCTGTCGGATCGCCCTGGCGGCCGCGGCGGAACTGCGGCGGGCGGGCCTGTCCGCGCGAGTGGCGGGCGTGCTGCGACAGCGGCGTCCGGTGGCCGACCAGTCGGGGCTCGGAGCCCGGGACCGCCGGGCGAATCTGGCGGGGGCGCTCGGGGTCGTGGCCGGGGGCGGGAGGCTGCTTGCCGCCGGACGGGTGGTGCTGGTGGACGACTTGTTGACGACAGGCGCCTCGCTGGCCGAAGCGGCCCGGGCGATCGAGGCGGACGGCGGATGGGGAAGCGCCGGGACCGGGGTGCGTCACGCGGCCGTCGTCGCAGCTTCTCCCGCTGCCTACGAAATAAACCGGAACTGGAACTGAACTTGCATCGTTGCTGGTAGTGAGTGGGTAAAGAGACCTGAACGGAGGTACGTGCGAGTAGCGGGTGCCGACATCCGTCCTGGCAGGCTATGTTCGGTTGTGAGGAATGGTGAATGCCAGGTCTCGAGGAATGCACCACCAGGTTTCGGGCAGGCGACCCACCGAAGTTCGGAAACCGGGAATTCGGTGGGGTGGAGACCTTGCCGACGGGGGAGGAGGAGGTGGAAGTCACCGAGTCCGCGGCTCCGGTCAACACCGGGGCCTGGTGCAAAAGGGAGATGCTCCGCCGCTGAGCGGAGCGATCCGGGAACGGAGTTCTGCGTGGACATCGTCGTCAAGGGCCGCAAGACCGAGGTGCCCGAGCGGTTCCGCAAGCACGTGGCCGAGAAGCTGAAGCTGGACAAGATCCAGAAGTTCGACGGCAAGGTGATCAGCCTCGACGTGGAGGTGTCCAAGGAGCCGAATCCTCGTCAGGCAGACCGCTCCGACAGGGTGGAGATCACGCTCCGCTCGCGTGGACCGGTCATCAGGGCAGAAGCGGCCGCAGGCGACCCGTACGCAGCGTTGGACCTGGCCACAGGCAAGCTGGAGGCGCGGCTGCGCAAGCAGCACGACAAGCGCTACAGCCGCCGCGGCACGGGGCGTATCCCCGCTGCGGAGGTCGGTGAAATGGTGCCGGACGCGGCGTCGTTCAACGGCGACGGCGAGCTGGTCGCCGACGAACCGGCACAGCCCGTCCCCACCACCAGGATCGGCTCGCTCGAGGTACAGGGCGAAGGACCGCTGGTGATGCGTGAGAAGACGCACGTCGCGGCGCCCATGTCGCTCGACCAGGCGCTCTACGAGATGGAACTGGTCGGTCACGACTTCTATCTGTTCGTCGACTCCGAGACGAAGGAACCCAGTGTCGTCTACCGACGGCATGCCTACGACTACGGTGTCATCCATCTGAGGACCGACCCGCTGGCCGCCGATGAGGCGGGCGGCGCGGGCGGCGCGCTCGGCGGCTGACGCCACCACTTCGTGGTGCCCCTGGAGCGTCTGTGCGCCCCCAGGGGCACCCGCGTGCGACCACGGGATCACCGCTCCGACGTCCAGGCATGAAATCATGGCGGCCCAAGCCAATCGGTGCTCTGTGAACTGCCGTTGGCGGACAGTTTGTGAACTTCAGGCCGTGGCCTTCAGGGGGAGGAACGATGGCGGACACCTTCGGGCCCGTGCGCGATGCGAATGATGCCGACGACGCCGGCGGTGACCGTACCGGCGCGGACGACGACAACGGTTCCCGCAGGGAGCCGATCCGAGTCCTTGTGGTCGATGACCACGCCCTGTTCCGCAGAGGCCTGGAGATCGTCCTCGCGCAGGAGGAGGACATCCAGGTCGTCGGCGAGGCGGGCGACGGGGCGGAGGCGGTCGACAAAGCGGCCGATCTGCTGCCCGACATCGTCCTGATGGACGTACGCATGCCCAAGCGGGGGGGCATCGAGGCCTGCACCTCCATCAAGGAGGTGGCACCCAGCGCGAAGATCATCATGTTGACGATCAGTGATGAGGAAGCGGACCTCTACGAAGCCATCAAGGCGGGTGCCACCGGTTATCTCCTCAAGGAGATCTCCACGGACGAGGTCGCCACCGCGATTCGCGCCGTCGCCGACGGGCAGTCCCAGATCAGCCCGTCCATGGCGTCCAAACTCCTCACCGAGTTCAAGTCGATGATCCAGCGGACCGACGAGCGTCGGCTGGTCCCGGCGCCGCGGCTCACCGAACGTGAGCTCGAAGTCCTCAAACTGGTTGCAACGGGCATGAACAATCGGGATATCGCGAAGGAACTCTTCATTTCCGAGAACACCGTGAAGAACCACGTCCGCAACATTCTGGAGAAGCTCCAGCTGCACTCCCGGATGGAAGCCGTGGTCTACGCCATGAGGGAGAAGATCCTCGAGATCAGGTGACCGGGGCCGGGGTAAAGCCCCGGGAATGGCTCCTCACGCCAGGACGCGGGCGATTTCCCGGGTGAGCGGCCCGCGCAGCTCGGGCGCGTCCACCCGCTCCAGCCGCACCTCCGTGCAGCCGACCCAGGAAGCGGCTTCCGCCAGCGCCTGCGCCATCGGCGCCACGGCCTTCGCGCCCGCCAGGGACACCTGCCGGGCGACCAGCGTCGTGCCCTCGCGGGCCGGGTCGACCCGGCCCTGCAGCCTGCCACCCGCAAGGAGCGGCATCGCGAAGTAGCCGTGGATCCGCTTGGGCTTGGGGACGTACGCCTCAAGACGGTGCGTGAAGCCGAAGATCCGCTCGGTCCGTGCCCGCTCCCAGACCAGCGAGTCGAACGGCGACAGCAGCGTCGTGCGGTGCCGCCCGCGCGGCTCGGTGGCCAGGGCCTCCGGGTCCGCCCACGCAGGCTTCGCCCAGCCCTGCACCGACACCGGCACCAGACCGGAGTCCGCCACCACGGAGTCGAACTGCTCGCCCTTGAGGCGGTGGTAGTCCGCGATGTCCGCGCGGGTGCCTACTCCCAGTGACCGTCCCGCGAGCGCCACGAGCCGGCGCAGGCACTCGGCGTCGTCCAGATCGTCGTGCAGCACGGCGTCGGGCAGGGCGCGCTCCGCGAGGTCGTAGACCCGCTTCCAGCCACGCCGCTCGGTGCACACCACCTCGCCGTACATCAGGGCCCGCTCGACGGCCACCTTCGAGGCGGACCAGTCCCACCACTCCCCGCCGTTCTTCGCGCCGCCCAGCTCCGTCGCCGTCAGCGGGCCCTCGGCGCGCAGCTGCTTGATGACGGTGTCGTAGGCGCCGTCCGGCAGATCGTGATGCCACTGCGGGCGTGAGCGGTAGGCGCGGCGGCGGAAGGCGAAGTGGGGCCACTCCTCGACCGGCAGGATGCAGGCCGCGTGCGACCAGTACTCGAAGGCGCGACCGCCCGACCAGTACGCCTCCTCGACCGACTGCCGGCCGATCATGCCCAGGCGCGCGTACGGAATCAGTTCGTGCGAGCGCGCGAGCACCGAGATCGTGTCGAGCTGGACGGCTCCGAGGTGGCGCAGGACCCCGGGCACCCCGGCCCGGCGGTCCGGGGCGCCGAGGAAACCCTGGGCCCGCAGCGCGATCCTGCGGGCCTGATCGGCGGAGAGTTCGGCTGCGGGAGGCTGCACAGGCGTCATGCCACGCACCCTAGAGGGCGCCACTGACATCACGGCCGGGCCGGCGGCCCTGTCACGACCGGGCGGGGGTCTCCGCCGGCAGATAGGCGTCGGTGCCGGGCAGACCGAGGTCGGACGGCAGCAGCGCGCCGACCCACGTATCGCGGCGCACACCCTTGTTGATCAGCCCGGAGCGCTGGTCGCCCTCCATGCGGAAGCCCGCACGCAGCGCGACGGCCCGCGAGGGGAGGTTGCCGGTCTCGGCCCGCCACTCCAGCCGGTCCCCGGCGAGCGAGGTGAAGGTCCAGTGGGCGGCGCGCAGGACCGCCTCCGTCGTGTAGCCGAGACCGCGGTGCTCCTTGGCGGTCCAGAAGCCGACCTCGTACGTCCCCGGCCCGGTGCGCCGGTTGATTCCGAGCGCACCGGCCAGTGCGCCGCCGTCGCGCAGCACCACGGCGAAGTTGTACATGGAGTCGTCCTGCCAGCCACCGGGCGAGAGCTGCTGGGTGAAGAGCTCCGCGTCGGCGCGGCCGTAGGGCGAGGGGACGACTGTCCAGCGCTGGATGTCGGGGTCCTGGCAGGCCGCGTGCAGGGCGTCGGCGTCGCCCGGGACGAAGGGGCGCAGCAACAGGCGGTCGGTGGTGAGAGTGATCGGCTCCATGTACGGATTCTGGTGAGGGAACCGTCGTGTGGCGAGTACTTTTCGGGCTTCCCGGCACCTTCGGCGCCCTTCGGCCGTTGACTCGGAAGGGCACCGCGAGGTCAACGCGGTGGCAGCCCTCCCGGCGCGGCGGGGTCCTCGCTTACGATGGCCGTTGCGGTGGGGCCCACCTGCCGTGCCCGCGCCAGAGTCCATAACACGACCCAGTGCCAGGCCCGACCGGCAAGGAGACCAGCCTCAGTGTCCGTCTTCAACAAGCTCATGCGTGCAGGCGAAGGCAAGATCCTGCGCAAACTGCACCGCATCGCGGACCAGGTCAGCTCCATCGAAGAGGACTTCGTCAACCTCTCCGACGCCGAGCTGCGGGCGCTCACCGACGAGTACAAGGAACGGTACGCGGACGGCGAGAGCCTGGACGACCTGCTCCCCGAGGCATTCGCGACCGTCCGTGAGGCCGCCAAGCGGGTCCTCGGACAGCGCCACTACGACGTCCAGATGATGGGCGGCGCAGCCCTGCACCTCGGTTACGTGGCCGAGATGAAGACCGGCGAGGGCAAGACCCTCGTCGGCACCCTGCCTGCGTACCTCAACGCGCTTTCCGGCAAGGGCGTGCACCTGATCACGGTCAACGACTATCTGGCCGAGCGTGACTCGGAGATGATGGGCCGGGTCCACAAGTTCCTCGGACTGACCGTCGGCTGCATCATCGCCAACATGACTCCGGCCCAGCGCCGCGAGCAGTACGGCTGCGACATCACGTACGGGACGAACAACGAGTTCGGCTTCGACTACCTCCGCGACAACATGGCCTGGGCGCAGGAGGAGCTCGTCCAGCGCGGCCACAACTTCGCGATCGTCGACGAGGTCGACTCGATCCTGGTCGACGAGGCCCGTACGCCGCTGATCATCTCCGGCCCCGCCGACCAGGCCACCAAGTGGTACGGCGACTTCGCCAAGCTGGTCACGCGCCTCACCAAGGGCGAGGCGGGCAACCCGCTCAAGGGCATCGAGGAGACCGGCGACTACGAGGTCGACGAGAAGAAGCGGACCGTCGCGATCCATGAGCCCGGTGTGGCGAAGGTCGAGGACTGGCTCGGCATCGACAACCTCTACGAGTCGGTGAACACCCCCCTCGTCGGGTACCTCAACAACGCCATCAAGGCCAAGGAACTCTTCAAGAAGGACAAGGACTACGTCGTCATCGACGGCGAAGTCATGATCGTCGACGAGCACACCGGCCGTATCCTCGCCGGCCGCCGCTACAACGAGGGCATGCACCAGGCGATCGAGGCGAAGGAAGGGGTGGACATCAAGGACGAGAACCAGACGCTCGCCACGATCACCCTCCAGAACTTCTTCCGCCTCTACGGAAAGCTCTCCGGCATGACCGGTACGGCGATGACCGAGGCTGCCGAGTTCCACCAGATCTACAAGCTCGGCGTGGTGCCCATCCCGACCAACCGGCCGATGGTCCGGGCCGACCAGTCGGACCTGATCTACCGCACCGAGGTCGCGAAGTTCGCCGCCGTCGTCGACGACATCGCGGAGAAGCACGAGAAGGGCCAGCCGATCCTGGTCGGCACCACCTCGGTCGAGAAGTCCGAGTACCTCTCGCAGCAGCTCTCCAAGCGCGGTGTCCAGCACGAGGTCCTCAACGCCAAGCAGCACGACCGTGAGGCGACGATCGTCGCCCAGGCCGGCCGCAAGGGCGCCGTCACGGTCGCGACGAACATGGCCGGCCGCGGTACGGACATCAAGCTGGGCGGTAACCCGGACGACCTCGCCGAGGCCGAGCTGCGCCAGCGCGGTCTCGACCCGGTGGAGCACGTCGAGGAGTGGGCGGCCGCTCTGCCCGCCGCGCTGGAGAAGGCCGAGCAGGCCGTGAAGGCGGAGTTCGAGGAGGTCAAGGACCTCGGCGGGCTGTACGTCCTCGGAACCGAGCGGCACGAGTCGCGTCGTATCGACAACCAGCTCCGTGGCCGTTCCGGCCGCCAGGGCGACCCGGGCGAGTCCCGCTTCTACCTCTCGCTCGGCGACGACCTGATGCGCCTGTTCAAGGCGCAGATGGTCGAGCGCGTCATGTCGATGGCCAATGTGCCCGACGACGTGCCGATCGAGAACAAGATGGTGACGCGGGCCATCGCGTCGGCGCAGTCGCAGGTCGAGCAGCAGAACTTCGAGACGCGTAAGAACGTCCTGAAGTACGACGAGGTGCTCAACCGCCAGCGTGAGGTCATCTACGGCGAGCGGCGGCGGGTTCTGGAGGGCGAGGACCTGCAGGACCAGATCCGCCACTTCATGGACGACACGATCGACGACTACATCCGCCAGGAGACGGCGGAGGGCTTCGCCGAGGAGTGGGACCTGGACCGGCTGTGGGGCGCGTTCAAGCAGCTCTACCCGGTGAAGGTCACGGTTGCCGAGCTGGAGGAGGCCGCCGGGGATCTCGCCGGTGTCACCGCCGAGTTCATCGCCGAGTCCGTCAAGGATGACATCCACGAGCAGTACGACGAGCGTGAGAAGACGCTCGGCTCCGACATCATGCGTGAGCTGGAGCGGCGTGTGGTGCTGTCCGTCCTGGACCGCAAGTGGCGTGAGCACCTCTACGAGATGGACTATCTCCAGGAGGGCATCGGCCTGCGTGCCATGGCGCAGAAGGACCCGCTGGTCGAGTACCAGCGCGAGGGCTTCGACATGTTCAACGCCATGATGGAGGGCATCAAGGAGGAGTCCGTCGGCTACCTGTTCAACCTGGAGGTCCAGGTCGAGCAGCAGGTCGAGGAGGTTCCCGTCCAGGACGCGGCGACGTCCCTGTCCAAGGAGGACGCCGTTCCGGCGGCGCGTCCGGAGATCCGGGCCAAGGGGCTCGACGCTCCGCAGCGTCCGGACCGGCTGCACTTCTCCGCTCCCACGGTGGACGGGGAGGGCGGTGTCGTCGAGGGCGACTTCTCCAACAGCGACAGCGGGGCCTCCGCGGAGTCCGACGGACTCACCCGGGCGGAGCGGCGCAAGGCGCAGAAGAGTGGTGGCGGTGGGCGTCGCCGCAAGAAGTAGCGTGCGCTGATCGTCTGTCTGCGGCCGGGGCCGGGCACCGTTGGGTGTCCGGCCCCGGCCGTTGTGCGTTCGGTGGGGCGAGGTGCGCCTGCGGTGGGCCCCGCCCCTGCCCGCCCCGTCCGCAACCGGGGCTCCGCCCCGGGCCCCGCTCTCCTCGAACGCCGGAGGGGCTGGGAGTACGGGCCGGGGGAGACCTGAGGGTTGGGCGGGTTCGTTGGGGCCGGGGTGGCGGTCAGTGGGGTCGGAGGGTCCGGGGGCTGGTTCCTGCCCCAGAAAGGGGTCAGGGCCGGCGTACCGGGGTGTTGCCCAGTTCCACCGCGGCGCAGCGCCAGCGGAGGTCGGGGCCCTGTTCCAGGCGGAAGGCCATGGCGCGGACCTGTTCGCCCGCCGCGACGCTCGCGCAGGCCTCCACGACGCCGGGGGCCGGCTGGGCGCCTCGGCACATGCGAATGACAGGGCGGGCACCCCGGCTCCTGAGCGGGGTGGCCGGGGCAAGTTCGGCGAGTTGGTCGTAGGCCTCGCCGATCGTGTGGCCGAGCATCCAGTGGACGGGGCGCTGGCCGCTGAGCACCGCCAGGAGGCGTTCCGCGAACCAGTGGTGGGGCCGGATGCCCTGTGCGGTCCGGCGGCGTTGTGCGGGTACGGCTTCGGGCCTGCGTGCGTCGTGCCGTCCGGCGGGCCGGGTCCTGTTCGTGCTCATCTGTCGCCCCCGTGCTTCAGAGGCCCGGCTCAGTACCGGGCGGTAACTTCTGCTGTGGATCTTCTACGGGGACGGCGGAGGCGGCCGCAAGCGTCGGTAGGCCGGGGGTGGAAGGCCCCGGATTCACCTATCCGGGTGGCGGGGCCGGTGCGGTGAGGGGGCCCGGGGCGGGCCGGGCAGGGTGAGGGCCGGTTGCCGGGTGGACGGGGCGGGGGCCGGACACGTAACCCCAAAGGGGGACGCCCCACGTATCCTGAGGGCGTTCCGACTACGAAAGCGACCCCAGCCATGCGCGTGTACGTCCCCCTGACCCTCTCCGGGCTCGCAGCGGCGCACCGGGCGGGCGAGGTCGGCCCCGGCCCGCTGACCGCCTACGCGGTGACCCCCGCGCTGCGGGAGTGGTACGTCTCCGACGACATCGAGGAGCTGGAGTACGCGGCGCTCAACCGGGCCGCGTCCGCGTCGCTGCGGTTGGTCGCGGGAGACCCCGGGGTCGCCCGCCGACGTGTCGTCGTCGCCGTCGACGTGCCGGACGGGGCCGCGGTCGCCGATCCGGACCACATCCTGGACGCCTCCTCGCTCGGTGAGGTCACCATCGCCTCCGCGGTCGCGCTGGCCGAGGCCGCCGCCGTGCACGTCGACTCGGACGAGGCCGACAAGGACGTCACCGCCGCCGCGGCCGCCCTGGGAGCGGCCGACCTCGGCGACGACGACGCCCAGTTCACCGTCGACGGCGCCGAGGACCACGAGCTCCTGTGGTTCGGCATTCAGGAGATCCCGAATCTGATCGGGTGAGGGCCCGCGGACGGCCGTACGAAGGGCTGTTCGTCCGGTTGTCGGTGGCAGCGGGTATTTTTCTTCCATGGGGACGCACGGGAAGCACCGCACGCATCTGGTCTGGGACTGGAACGGCACTCTGCTCGACGACAACACCGCGGTCGTCGGTGCGACGAACGCGGCGTTCGTCGAGGTCGGTCTGGCGCCGATCACCCTGGAGCAGTACCGGGAGATGTACTGCATCCCGATACCCCGCTTCTACGAGCGTCTGATGGGCCGGCTGCCCACGGAGACCGAGTGGGAGCTGATGGACGGGGTCTTCCACCGCCACTACACCGAGCAGCGCACGTCCTGCGGGCTGACCGAGGGGGCCGCCGAATTGCTCGCACAGTGGCAGCTGACGGGCCGGAGCCAGTCCCTGCTGAGCATGTACGGGCATGAGCACCTGGTCCCCGTCGTGCGGGGATTCGGCATCGAGCGGCACTTCCTGCGCGTGGACGGGCGTACCGGGCCGTCCGGCGGCAGCAAGGCGCAGCACATGGAGCGGCACTTCGCGGCGCTGGACGGAATATCCCCCGAGTACACGGTGGTCATCGGTGACGCCGTGGACGACGCGGTCGCCGCGGCCCACGTCGGAGCGAAAGCGGTGCTCTTCACCGGCGGTTCGCACAGCCGGGCCAGTCTGGAGGCGGCCGGGGTGCCCGTCGTGGACACCCTGGCCGAGGCCGCGGCCCTCGCCCAGCAGCTGAGCGAGTAGCCGGCGGCCCGCGAACGGGCTCAGACGACCGGGGCCTTGGTGCGGAGCACGGCCAGGAAAGCACGCATCCAGGCCGAGTGGTCCGGCCAGGCACGGGACGAGACCAGGGTCCCGTCCACCACGACCTCGCTGTCCTCGAAGGCGGCCCCGGCCGTCTCCATGTCCGGCTCCAGCGCGGGATATGCCGTGACCCGGCGGTTCTTCAGCGCGCCGGCCGCCGCGGTCATCAGCGGGCCGTGGCAGATCTGCGCCACGGGGCGGTCCGTGTCGAAGAACGCCGAGAGGATCGTGCGCAGGTCCGCGTCGTTGCGCAGATATTCGGGGGCGCGGCCGCCCGGGACGACCAGGGCCACGTAGTCGTCCGGGTCGACCTCGGAGAAGGCCAGGTCGGCGGGCCAGGTGTAGCCGGGCTTCTCGGTGTAGGTGTCGAAGCCGGGTTCGAAGTCGTGGACCACGAAGCGGAGCGTCTTGCGGGAGGGGGCGGCGATGTGGACCTCGTACCCCTCCTCGCGCAGCCGCTGGTACGGGTAGAGGACTTCGAGGGACTCGGCGGCGTCGCCGGTGACGATCAGGATCTTCGGTGCCATGGCGGGGCTCCCCACGGTGCGTCGGCCTGTTCCGTTTACCGGTACCAGAGTGCGGTAGTCAGGGCCCGTGCGCTGTCCAGAGTGTCAAAGTTCGGCGCCTTCTTTTGTACACATACGGCTCGTGACGGTGACGGGGGCGGGCGAGATAGCCTGGACCCCGTGATCAGCGCGATACGCCTCGGGGGCAGCGAAGCCCCCGGCCTGAGCCCGGAGTGCCACAGCGCCCGGGCCATGACTGATCCCCTCAGCCCGGCCCGACCGCCAAAAATGGCCAATAAGGTCCCGGGCGTCTCTCATAGCGGCATAGCGTCGACTCAGACCGGAAACCCCGTGTCGCGGCGATACGTCGTCTTTTTCACCTACGTCACGCAACGGCGCGCGACAGGAGCCAGAGGACATGCAGACCAAGCTGGACGAAGCCAAGGCCGAGCTGCTCGCACGGGCTGCCCAGGTAGCTGACAACAGCCCGGGCGGTGGTGTCGGTGGCCCGGGCGGTACCCCCCGGGTGCACGTCGCGGCCAACGGCGCCGACGACGGCACGGGGGCCGGGCAGGAGCGCCCGGGCCAGGACGTACTGCTCGCCTATCTCCAGCGCTACTACCTCCACACCGCTCCGGAGGACGTCGCCGGCCGGGATCCGGTCGACGTCTTCGGCGCCGCTTCCTCCCACTACCGTCTCGCCGAGAACCGGCCACAGGGCACGGCCAACGTCCGGGTGCACACCCCGACCGTCGAGGAGAACGGCTGGACCTGCAGCCACTCCGTCGTCGAGGTCGTCACCGACGACATGCCGTTCCTGGTCGACTCCGTCACCAACGAACTGTCCCGTCAGGGCCGCGGCATCCACGTCGTGATCCACCCGCAGGTCATCGTCCGCCGTGATGTGACCGGCAAGCTGATCGAGGTCCTCACCGAGGGCGTCGGCATCTCGACGGGCCCCCAGACCGGCCGCAAGAACGCCAAGGGGGCGAAGGACGCCAAGGCGGAGCTGCCGCACGACGCGCTCGTCGAGTCCTGGATCCACGTCGAGATCGACCGCGAGACCGACCGCGCCGACCTCAAGCAGATCCAGGCCGACCTGCTGCGTGTCCTGTCCGACGTACGGGAGACCGTCGAGGACTGGGAGAAGATGCGGGACGCCGCGCTGCGCATCGCTGACGACCTGCCCGGCGAACCGCTCGACGACCTCGCCGACGACGAGGTGAACGAGGCGAGGGAGCTGCTGCGCTGGCTCGCCGCCGACCACTTCACCTTCCTCGGCTACCGCGAGTACGAACTGACGGACACCGACGCGCTGGCCGCCGTGCCCGGCACCGGCCTCGGTATCCTGCGCTCCGACCCGCACCACAGCGAGGACGAGGCGCACCCGGTCAGCCCCTCCTTCGACCGGCTGCCCGCCGACGCCCGCGCCAAGGCCCGCGAGCACAAGCTCCTCATCCTGACCAAGGCCAACAGCCGGGCGACCGTGCACCGCCCCAGCTACCTCGACTACGTCGGCGTGAAGAAGTTCGACGCCGAGGGCAACGTCATCGGCGAGCGCCGCTTCCTCGGCCTGTTCTCGTCCGCCGCCTACACCGAGTCCGTTCGCCGGGTGCCGGTCGTCCGCCGCAAGGTCGCCGAGGTGCTGGAGGGCGCGGGCTTCTCGTACAACAGCCATGACGGCCGCGACCTGCTGCAGATCCTGGAGACGTACCCCCGCGACGAGCTCTTCCAGACGCCGCCCGACCAGCTGCGCTCCATCGTCACCTCGGTGCTCTACCTCCAGGAGCGGCGCCGGCTGCGTCTCTACCTGCGCCAGGACGAGTACGGGCGCTACTACTCCGCGATCGTCTACCTGCCGCGCGACCGCTACACCACCGGTGTGCGCCTGCGGCTGATCGACATCCTGAAGGAGGAGCTGAACGGCACCAGCGTCGACTTCACCGCCTGGAACACCGAGTCGATCCTCTCCCGGCTGCACTTCGTCGTCCGTGTCGCCCCCGGCAGCGAGCTGGTGGGCCTGACCGACGCCGAGGCCGACCGCATCGAGGCCAGGCTCGTCGAGGCCGCCCGTTCCTGGGCCGACGGCTTCCAGGAGGCACTGGGCGCGGAATGCGGCGAGGAACGCGCGGCCGAGCTGCTGCGTCACTACGGCCATTCGTTCCCCGAGGGCTACAAGGCCGACCACTCGCCGCGTTCTGCCGTCGCCGACCTGGTCCACCTCGAAGCCCTCAAGCAGGACGAGAAGGACTTCGCCCTCAGCCTGTACGAACCGGTCGGCGCCGCCCCCGGCGAGCGCCGGTTCAAGATCTACCGGACCGGTGAGCAGGTCTCCCTGTCCGCCGTCCTCCCGGCGCTCCAGCGGCTCGGTGTCGAGGTCGTCGACGAGCGGCCGTACGAGCTGCGCTGCGCCGACCGTACGCACGCCTGGATCTACGACTTCGGGCTGCGCATGCCGCAGGCCACGTCCAACGGCGGGTACCTGGCCGACGACGCCCGCGAACGGTTCCAGGAGGCCTTCGCCGCCGTGTGGACCGGCGAGGCGGAGAACGACGGCTTCAACGCACTGGTGCTGAGCGCCGGTCTGAACTGGCGGCA
The DNA here is from genome assembly GCF_040630635.1 of Streptomyces sp. NPDC005761. Lineage (NCBI taxonomy): Bacteria > Bacillati > Actinomycetota > Actinomycetes > Kitasatosporales > Streptomycetaceae > Streptomyces > Streptomyces sp. NPDC005761. The sequence continues at coordinate 26,956 of NZ_JBEXXX010000009.1, forward strand.
GGCCATGGTGCTGCGCGCCTACGCCAAGTACCTGCGCCAGGCCGGATCCACGTTCAGCCAGGACTACATGGAGAGCACTCTCCAGAACAACGTCCACACCACCCGGCTCCTGGTCTCGCTCTTCGAGGCCCGGATGGCGCCGGAGCGCCAGAGCGCCGGCACGGAGCTGACCGACGGCCTCCTCGAGGAGCTCGACGGCGCCCTGGACCAGGTCGCCTCGCTCGACGAGGACCGGATCCTGCGGTCCTTCCTCACCGTCATCAAGGCCACGCTGCGCACCAACTTCTTCCAGCGCGCGGACAGCGGCAAGCCGCACGGCTACGTGTCGATGAAGTTCGACCCGCAGTCCATCCCGGACCTCCCGGCGCCCCGGCCGGCGTTCGAGATCTGGGTCTACTCGCCGCGCGTCGAAGGTGTCCACCTGCGCTTCGGCAAGGTCGCCCGCGGTGGTCTGCGCTGGTCGGACCGGCGCGAGGACTTCCGTACGGAGATCCTCGGCCTCGTCAAGGCGCAGATGGTCAAGAACACCGTCATCGTGCCGGTCGGCGCGAAGGGCGGCTTCGTCGCCAAGCAGCTGCCCGACCCGGCCGTCGACCGTGACGCCTGGATGGCCGAGGGCATCGCCTCGTACCGCACCTTCATCTCGGCGCTGCTCGACATCACCGACAACATGGTCGCCGGCGAGGTCGTGCCGCCCAAGGACGTCGTCCGGCACGACGAGGACGACACCTACCTCGTCGTCGCCGCCGACAAGGGCACCGCGAAGTTCTCCGACATCGCCAACGAGGTCGCCGTCGCCTACGGCTTCTGGCTCGGGGACGCGTTCGCCTCCGGCGGTTCGGCCGGTTACGACCACAAGGGCATGGGCATCACGGCCCGCGGCGCCTGGGAGTCCGTCAAGCGGCACTTCCGGGAGCTCGGTCACGACACGCAGACCGAGGACTTCACCGTCGTCGGCGTCGGCGACATGTCGGGCGACGTGTTCGGCAACGGGATGCTGCTCTCCGAACACATCCGGCTCGTCGCGGCCTTCGACCACCGGCACATCTTCATCGACCCCAAGCCCGACGCCGCGACCTCGTACGCCGAGCGTCGCCGCCTCTTCGACCTGCCGCGCAGCTCCTGGGCCGACTACGACAAGCAGCTGATCTCCGCGGGCGGTGGCATCCACCCGCGCAGCGCCAAGTCCATTCCGGTCAACGCACACATGCGCGAGGCGCTCGGCATCGAGGCAGGGGTCACCAAGATGACGCCCGCCGACCTGATGCAGGCCATCCTCAAGGCCCCCGTCGACCTGGCGTGGAACGGCGGCATCGGGACGTACATCAAGTCCTCCGCCGAGTCGAACGCGGACGTCGGGGACAAGGCCAACGACGCCATCCGCGTCAACGGCGAGGACCTGCGCGCCAAGGTCGTCGGCGAGGGCGGCAACCTCGGGGCCACCCAGCTCGGCCGTATCGAGTTCGCCCGTACCGGCGGCCGGATCAACACCGACGCGATCGACAACAGCGCCGGTGTGGACACCTCCGACCACGAGGTGAACATCAAGATCCTGCTCAACGGCCTGGTGCGGGACGGTGACATGACGGTTAAGCAGCGCAACAAGCTGCTCGCCGAGATGACCGACGAGATCGGCCGCCTGGTGCTGCGCAACAACTACGCGCAGAACACCGCACTCTCCAACTCGGTGGCCCAGGCGCCCTCCCTGCTCCACGCCCAGCAGCGCTTCATGCGCAGGCTGGGCCGTGACGGGTATCTCGACCGGGCCCTGGAGTTCCTGCCCACCGACCGGCAGATCCGTGAACTGCTGAACGCCGGCAAGGGGCTCAGCCAGCCCGAGCTGGCCGTACTGCTCGCCTACACGAAGATCACGGCGGCGCAGGAACTGATCGGGACGAACCTGCCGGACGACCCGCATCTGCAGAAGCTGCTGCACGCCTACTTCCCGCAGCAGCTGCGCGAGCGCTTCCCGGACGCGGTCGACGGGCACGCGCTGCGGCGCGAGATCATCACCACGGTCCTGGTGAACGACACGGTGAACAGCGGTGGTTCGACCTTCCTGCACCGGCTGCGGGAAGAGACCGGTGCCTCGATCGCGGAGATCGTACGGGCCCAGTTCGCGGCCCGGGAGATCTTCGGCCTCGGCGAGGTGTGGGACGCCGTCGAGGAGCTCGACAACAAGGTCTCCGCCGAGGTGCAGACCCGGATCCGGCTGCACTCGCGCCGGCTCGTCGAGCGCGGTTCGCGCTGGCTGCTCGGCAACCGGCCGCAGCCGCTGGAGATCGCCGGGACGATCGACTTCTTCCGCGAAGGGGTCGAGCAGGTCTGGGCCGAGCTGCCCAAGATGCTGATGGGCGCGGACCAGGAGTGGTACCAGGGCATTCTGGACGAGCTCACCGAGGCGGGTGTCCCGGACGCGCTCGCGCAGCGTGTCGCCGGATTCTCGTCGGCCTTCCCGGCGCTCGACATCGTGGCGATCGCCGACCGCACGGGCAAGGACCCGCTGTCCGTCGCCGAGGTGTACTACGACCTCGCGGACCGGCTGGGCATCACCCAGCTGATGGACCGGATCATCGAGTTGCCGCGGGCGGACCGCTGGCAGTCGATGGCCCGTGCCTCCATCCGCGAGGACCTGTACGCGGCCCACGCGGCGCTCACGGCCGACGTGCTGAGCGCGGGCAACGGGTCCTCCTCGCCGCAGGAGCGGTTCGAGGCTTGGGAGGAGACGAACGCGGCGATCCTGTCGCGCTCGCGCTCCACGCTGGAGGAGATCCAGGGGTCGGACGCGTTCGACCTGGCGAACCTGTCGGTGGCGATGCGGACGATGCGGACCTTGCTGCGTACGCACGCGTAGGCGGTGGCCCGGGGGAGGCGGCTGCCGGGTGCGTCCCGGTGGCCGCCTCGCCCTCGATCGCCGGACGGGCCGGACGGCCGGACGGGCCGGATCGCCGGACGGGCCGGAAGGTGCGGCCCGTCCGGGGCTCGGGCTCTGTCCTCGATCGCCGGCCGGGCTTGAGGGCGGGCTGGGATGCCGGGGCCGGGCTTGAGATGTCCCGGGCCGGGCTTGGGATGCCGACGCCGGGCAGCGGCTATTTCTTGCCGGTGAACTTCTCGTAGGCCGCCACGACTTCCTTGGCCGGGCCGTCCATCCGCAGGGTTCCCGCCTCCAGCCAGATCGCCCGGTCGCAGGTCTCGGTGATCGACTTGTTGTGGTGGCTGACCAGGAAGACCGTGCCGGCCTGTTCGCGCAGCTCGATGATCCGTTCCTTGCTGCGCCGCTGGAAGCGGGCATCGCCCGTGGAGAGCGCCTCGTCGATCAGCAGGACGTCGTGGTCCTTGGCCGCGGCGATCGAGAAGCGCAGCCGCGCGCCCATGCCCGAGGAGTACGTGCGCATCGGCAGGGTGATGAAGTCACCCTTCTCGTTGATGCCGGAGAAGTCCACGATGCCGGCGTAGCGTGCGCGGATCTCCTCGCGGCTCATGCCCATCGCGAGTCCGCCGAGCACGACGTTGCGCTCGCCGGTCAGATCGCTCATCAGCGCCGCGTTCACCCCGAGCAGCGAGGGCTGGCCCCGGGTGTGGACGCGGCCCTTCGTGGCGGGCAGCAGACCGGCGATCGCCTTGAGCAGGGTCGACTTCCCCGAGCCGTTGGAGCCGATCAGCCCGATCGCCTCTCCCTTGTACGCGGCGAAGCTGACCCCCTTCACGGCGTGCACCTCGCGCACCCCCGGGGTCTGCCGGCGCGAGACGATCCTGCTCAGGGCCGAGGTGGCGCTGCCCTTGCCGGTGCGGGCGCCGTTGACCTTGTACGTGATGTGGACGTCGTCGACGACGACCGTCGGTACCGCGGAATCCGTGCTCTCAGCCACGTCCGTAACTCTCCTCGGCCTGCCAGAAGTAGAGGAACCCGCCCACGCCGCACACCAGTGCCCAGCCGGTGGCGACGGCCCACACGTGCGGAGGAAGCTGTGCGCCGTGGAAGCTGTCGATGAGGGCGAATCGCATCAGGTCGATGTAGACGGCGGCGGGATTGATCTCCAGCGCCAGCTTCGCCAGGTACGGGACCCGGTCGCCCGCCAGGCTCGTGTCGAGGCTCCACATGACGCCCGAGGCGTACATCCAGGTGCGCAGGATGAAGGGCATCAGCTGGGCGATGTCCGGGGTCCGGGCGGCCAGCCGGGCGAAGACCATCGAGACACCGGTGTTGAACACGGCCTGCAGGCCCAGGGCCGGCACGGCCAGCAGCCAGGAGGTCTGCGGGTACTGGCCGAAGGTCAGCAGGATCAGCACCAGCGCGGCCAGTGAGAAGAGCAGCTGCTGGAGCTGTTGCAGCGCCAGGGCGATCGGCAGCGAGGCCCGCGGGAAGTGCAGTGCCCGTACGAGGCCGATGTTGCCGCTGATCGCGCGGGTGCCCGCGGTGATCGAGTTGCTGGTGAAGGTCCAGATGAAGACACCCGTGACCAGGAACGGGACGAAGTCGCTGACGCCCTGCTTCGTCTTCATCAGGACGCCGAAGATGAAGTAGTAGACCGTCGCGTTGAGCAGCGGCGTCATGATCTGCCAGATCTGGCCGAGTTTCGCCTGGCTGTACTGGGCGGTCAGCTTGGCCGTGGCGAAGGCGGTGATGAAGTGCCGCCGCCCCCACAGCTGCCGGACGTACACCGGGAGGGCCGGGCGGGCTCCGCTCACGGTCAGCCCGTGGCGGGCGGCGAGGGCGGCGAGCTCGCCGGGGGCGTGGAGGGGCGGGAAGACGGACGGCAGGGCGTCCGCCGGGGCCGGGGCTGTTGTCTGGCTCACCACGATCGCTTTCGAGGGAAGGCGGGCAGGGCGGGAAATGCTCGGCACTGCGACGGAACGGGACCGTATCGTCGCAACGCCGAGGGTAGGACGTGTCGACGTCGCTACGCAACCGTTTCGTCGTCGCGGACTATGATTCGGCCATGACCACCGACCCGGGAAGCCGCCGCCGTGTCCCTGCCGGAGCCGCTGTGCTGCGCGAGGACGTGACCGACGCGATCCGCAGCGCGGTCTTCGAGGAGCTGGCCGCTGTCGGCTTCGCCCGGATGTCCATCGAGGGCATCGCCCGGCGGGCCGGTGTCGGGAAGACCGCGGTCTACCGACGCTGGAAGTCCAAGCTGCACCTGGTCCTGGACCTGGTCTCGGCCGTCGCCGTGCAGGGCATGCCGGCCCCGGCCACCGGTTCGCTGTACGGGGACGTCCGCGCCGTGCTCGAACTGGCCGCCTACGCGCTCCGCCATCCGCTCGCCTCCCAGGTCATCCCCGACCTCCTGGTCGAGGCGGCCCGCAACCCGGAGATCTCCGCCACCATCAAGGCCGCCCTGCTCGATCCGCATCAGGGCATCGCCGCCGTGGTCGTCCGGGACGCCGTCGCGCGCGGGGAACTGCCGCGGGACAGCGACCCGGACCGCGCACTCGACCTGATCGTCGGGCCCCTCTACTGGCGGCTCGCGGTCGTCAGGGGCGAACTTCCCGCGGGCTACCTGGACGACCTGGCGGCCTCGGCCGTGGCCGCCCTCACCCGCTGACCGGGGCCGCGGCCTGGGCAGGGCAGGGGCTGCGGCACGGCGTGTCGGCGACCGGCGTCAGCATCGCGCCCCCGACATCACTCTTTGGGGACCGTAACCGGTGACCCCCGGCCGTTCACGGGGTTGAGCCATACGGATAGCCAGGCCCCCGATGAACGGACGTGCTCGCCATGCCGCCACGGCTCAGTGTCGTTGTCCCCGTCTACAACGTGGAACCCTTCCTGACGGACTGCCTGAAGTCCCTCGCGGAACAGTCCGTCACCGACCTCGAAGTGGTGATGGTCGACGACGGGTCCACCGACGGCAGTGCCGCCCTGGCCGCCGATTTCGCCGCACAGGACGACCGCTTCCGGCTGGTCAGCCAGAAGAACGGCGGACTGGGGCACGCCCGCAACACCGGCGTCCGCAACTGTGACCCGGAGAGCCGTTACCTCGCCTTCGTCGACAGCGACGACGTCGTCCCGCCGCGGGCGTACGAACTGCTGGTCGGCGCCCTGGAGCAGACGGGCTCGGACATCGCGTCCGGTAACGTGCTGCGGCTACGGGCCGACGGCAGGCTCCAGCAGTCACCCATGTTCCGGGCGCCCATGGCGACCACGCGGCTGCGCACCCACATCTCCCGCGACCGGGAACTCGCGGGAGACCGGATCGCCTGCAACAAGGTCTTCCGCCGCTCCTTCTGGGACGAGCACGGCTTCGCCTTTCCCGTCGGCGCGCTCTACGAGGACATCCCGGTGGTGCTGCCCGCCCACTTCCTGGCCGGTTCCGTCGACATCGTGAAGGACCCCGTCTACCACTGGCGGGACCGCCCGGGCTCGATCACCGCGGGCCGGGCCGTCGTCCGCGGCATCCGCGACCGGGTCGCGCACGTACAGGGCGTCTGCGCCTTCCTGGAGGAGAACCGCACGGCCGCCGACAAGAGCCACTACGAGGCACACGTCCTCGCCAACGACCTCTGGTACTTCATGGAGGTCCTGCCCGACGGCGACGACGAGTACCGGGACGCCTTCCTGGCGCACACCAACGCCTTCATCGACCAGGTCGACCCGACGGTGCTCGACCGGCTTCCGCTGAGGCTGCGGCTGATGTGGCACCTGGTGCGCGAGCGCCGCACGGACGAACTGCTGGCCCTGCTCGACTTCGACAAGCGCGAGCCCGGCGCGTTCGTCGTACGCGGGGTGCGCCGTCGGCGGGCCGTCCACCCGGCGCTGACCCGGCCGGTGCCGGGCCGGGTGCTGCGCGTCGGTGAACGCGATCTGCCGCTGGTCGCCCGGTTGCGAGAGGTCAGCTGGCGGGACGGCAAGCTGCACCTGAAGGGGTACGCGTACGTCCGCAACCTGCCCGTCGCCTCGGTCCCCTCTGAATTCCGGGCCGGCTGGCTGCGGGCCGGCGGGCGGCAGGTGGTGCCGCTCCGGCTGCGCAGGACCGGTGAGCCGGAGGCGACCGCGCGCTCCCGGCAGAGTCTGCACGACTACGACCGCTCGGGCTTCGAGGCGGTTCTGGACCCGGCCAGGCTCCGTCTCCCCGCCGAGGGCGGGCCCGGCCACGTCGCCTGGCGCCTGGAACTCGGCGTCGCGAGGAACGGGCTCCTGCGGCGCTCCGCGCCTACCACCGCGGAGGCCCCCGTGGCGCCGCCCGTGCACCGGCCGGACGGCGACCACCGGATCGTGCCGGTCTTCGACGCCGACCGCCTGGTCCTGCACGCCGAGCGGATCGACGCACGCTTCGAGACGCACCGCGCGGGCGAGTCGGCCGACGGGGCGGCCGCCGTCGTCGTCGACGGCATGCTCCGGAACCGGCTCGGTGGCCAGGAGCTGCGGCTGAGCCTCACCCACCGCTCCTCCGGCGCCGCCTTCGACTGCCCGGTGACGGTGCACGACGACACCACGCCCTCGGCGAAGGGCTGGCGGCGCTTCACGGCCGCGATCCCGCTCACCGCGCTCCTCGATGCCCGGCCGGCATCCACACAGGGGCGGTCGGGCATCCCGTACAGCGTCCATCTCATCGGCCCGGGCGGCCGGCGCACTCCCATCGATGTGCCGGGTCCCGTCCTGCCCGGCCGCTACCCGCTCGCACCGGCGGGCGACGAGCCCCGCGAGCTCGGCCTCAACGTGAGCGCGCGCGGCAATCTGCTGATCAGCGACCGCCCCGTCCAGCCCGCCGTCGAACTGGCCGCCTGGACGCAGGACGGGAAGCTGCTCCTGGAGGGCACCTTCCCGGACGACCCCGGGCGCCCGGTCGAGCTGGTGGCCCGGCACAGCGGCCACCACGAGGAGGTGGTCTTCCCCGTCGCGTTCACCGGACCGCAGGACGAGCGGCGGTTCACGGCCGAGCTGCGGCCGGGCGCTGTCGAGACGTGCGGGGGCGGCGAGCTGCCGCTGGGGGAGGGGAACTGGTACTTCTTCCTCCGCGAGAAGGGCGCCGCCGACGAGACCCGTGACGCGGCCCTGCGCCTCCCGGCCGCCGTCCATCACACCCTGCCCGCGGCCCGCACGCTGGCGGGCCGCGAGTACGTCGTCGAACGGCGCTTCCACGACCAGCTCCTGCTGAGCTGCGCGCCCCCGCTCGACGCAGCGGAGCGGGGCCCCCGTGCCCGGCGGCTGCTCAGCGCGGCCTACGCGGCACAGCGCACCGCGGCGCTGCGCGAGACCGTGCTGTTCAGCAGCTTCGACGGCCGGCAGTACTCGGACTCACCGCGGGCCGTGCACGAGGAGCTGATCCGGCGGGGGACCGGCGCGGAGCATCTGTGGGTCGTGCGCGACCGGCAGGCACGCATCCCGGCCGGGGCCACCGCTGTGGAGTACGGCTCGGCCGCCTGGCACGAGGCACTGGCCCGCAGCCGGCACATCGTCACCAACACCCAGCTGCCCGAGTGGTTCGAACGGCGCGAGGGCCAGACCGTCGTCCAGACCTGGCACGGGACCCCGCTCAAGCGCATCGGCCTCGACCTCGCCGGGACCGCCCAGGCGAACCGCGCCTACATCGCCACCCTCGAACAGCGTGCCCGCCAGTGGAGCTTCCTGGTCTCCCCCAACACGTACGCGACCCCCGTGCTGCGCCGGTCCTTCGGCTACGAGGGTGAGGTCCTGGAGTGCGGTTACCCGCGCAACGACCTCTTTCACGCCCCGGACCGGACCAAGGTCGCCGCCGCGGTACGGGAGACCCTCCAGATCCCCGAGGGCAAGCGGGTCGTGCTCTACGCACCGACCTGGCGCGAGGACCGGCCGAGCAACCGAGGCCGCTACACCATGGACCTGCGGCTCGACCTCGCCGCGGCCGAGCGGGAACTGGGCGCGGACACCGTGCTGCTGGTGCGCCGTCACTACCTGGTCACCGACCGGCTCCCGGACAGCGGCACAGGCTTCGTCCGCGATGTCTCGCGCTACCCGGAGGCCGGCGAGCTGATGCTGATCAGCGACGTGCTGGTGACCGACTACTCCTCGATGATGTTCGACTTCGCGCAGACCGGTCGCCCGATGCTCTTCCACACCTACGACCTGGAGCACTACCGCGACACGTTGCGCGGATTCGCCTTCGACTTCGAAGCGCGGGCACCCGGCCCCCTGATCCCGGACTCGGCGGATCTCGTCGAGGCCCTGCGCGACCCGGCCCGGGCGACCGCGGGACACGCGGGAGCGTACGAGGCCTTCCGGCAGGACTTCTGCGACCTCGACGACGGCCGCGCAGCCGCGCGGGTGGCCGACCGGATGCTGTAGCCCGCACCCTCCTGCCCTGCCGCACCCGGACGGGAAGGACGCGGGGTGAACTGCGGGGTGACGTGGCGGTGAACCCGAATTGACGCACAGCCCGTCCGAACTGCGTGAACCTTTCGAGTGATTCGGAGAACGTGGCGTTTGCACGGACGCGCAGGGAATCCGTGCCGTCAGCCGAATAAGTATGTTCATCGGTGCGTTGCATAGCGACGTCGGGTTGCTACGTTCTGTTTTCATGGGTATCCGAATGTGGTGCGAGACCTGGGATGTGCGACGGGCCAGAGCCGCTGTACTTGTTGCCGCGGCGGTCGGCCTTCTCACTCGCACGGTCATCGCGGCGAATGTTCCGGGCCCCGCCGACGTGCGCTTCTTCCAGGGGTTCGCCAAGGCCATCGCCGTGCACGGACCCATTCGAATCTATGAGCAGCCGCTGCCCGGACTGCCCGTCTACAACCACCCGCCGCTGGCGGGCTGGATGCTGCTCGGCCTGAACAGTCTTTCGGAATTCGGGACTTCGTTCGCCACGCTGATCAGATGGCCCGCGTCGATCGCCGATTTCCTCTGCGTCCTGCTCGTGTTCGAAATCGTCCGCAGACGCGCCCCGCTGCGCACCGCGGTGCTGTGCGGGACCGGCGTGGCCGTCAGCCCCGTGCTGATCGCCACGTCCGGCTACCACGGCAACACCGACTCGGTCGCCGTCATGTTCGCCCTGGCCGCCGCCCACCTGCTCGCCGACCGCAAGTCCCCGCTCGCCGCGGGCGTGGCCGCGGCCCTCTCGATCAGCGTCAAGTTCATCCCCGTCGTGGTGATCCCGGCGCTCCTCGTCGCCGCGCTGCGGGGCGGCCGGCCGGTGCTGGTCCGCTTCGCCGCCGGGTTCGCCGCCGTGTTCGCGCTCGTGTGGGGGCCGGTCCTGGCCACCGTTCCGCAGGACCTCCAGCGCAACGTGCTGGAGTACGCGGGCGGCAGCTACCGCTTCTGGGGGCTGGTCCGCTTCGCCGACCTGTCCGGCCTGCCGGAACCCGTCATCGCGTTCATGCAGGGCGGCGGTCACTTCCTCTTCGTCCTGCTGTGCGTGGCCGCCGGGGCCCGGCTCGCGTGGCTCCGGCCCGCACAGCTGCCGGGCGTGGTCGCCGTGACGCTGGGACTGCTGCTCCTGCTGTCCACCGCCTCCGGCCTTCAGTACCTGACCTGGGCGGCGGCCGGAATGTTCGTCCTCGGGGCCTGGGAGGGGTTCGCGTACAACGCCGTGCTCGGACTGACGGCCGCCCTCGGATACAGCGGACGCTCCGCCGTGCGCTGGAGCGAGCCGGTGCTGTACCTGGGCGCCGCCGGCTGGCTCGTCCTCGCGGCCGGACTGGCCACCGGCGTGCACCGCCTGCTCGCCCCACAGCCCGGTGGGGGCCCGGCCGGCCGCACCGGCCAGGAGCAACCCACCGTTTCCCGTCCCTCCCAGCCCTCCGGCTCCGCCGTCACCTGACCGCGACGCCGGAGCGGCACCCGCCAACGTCCCCTCCCCGACCCCAGCCACGAGCACCGAGCGCAACTGGAGAACGCCCCGTGAAGGAAAGCCCGAGCCCCAGGATCGGCATCCTGGTGGTCGCGTACAACGCGGAGACCACGCTGGAGAAGACCCTCGACCGGATTCCGGAGGATTTCCGGTCCCGGGTCGACGAGATTCTGATTCTCGACGACGCGAGTCATGACGCGACCTTCACCGCCGGCTGCCGCTGGTCGCAGGCCGAGGGAATGCCGCGGACCGTGGTGATGCGGCACACCAAGAACCTCGGATACGGCGGAAACCAGAAAGCCGGATACGCGCTGGCGGCCGCGCACGGACTCGACATCATCGTGCTGCTGCACGGCGACGGACAGTACGCCCCCGAATTGCTGCCCGAAATGGTCGCACCGATCGAACGCGGTGAATGCGAAGCCGTTTTCGGGTCACGGATGATGAAATCCGGCAGCGCCCTCAAGGGTGGCATGCCGATGTACAAGTGGCTGGGCAACCGCATTCTCACCCGGCTGGAGAACGGGCTGCTCGGATCGAAGCTCACCGAATTCCACTCCGGTTACCGGGCCTACAGCGTCGAGGCGCTGAAGAAGCTGCCCATCGACCGGAACACGGACGCGTTCGACTTCGACACCCAGATCATCGTCCAGCTGCTGAACGCGGGAATGCGGATCAAGGAGATCCCGGTCCCCACGTACTACGGGGACGAGATCTGCTACGTCAACGGCATGAAGTACGCGAAGGACGTGGTCAAGGACGTCCTCGAATACCGGCTGGCGGTGAAAGGGTTCGGCACCTGTGCCTGGATCCCCAAGCCCGTGGAGTACGCCTTCAAGGAGGGTGACGGCTCCTCGCACGCCGTCATTCTGGAGAAGATGCGGAAGATGCCCCCCGGCCGGGTCCTGGACCTCGGCTGTTCCGGCGGGCTGTTCGCGCAGCGCCTCGAAGCGCTCGGCCACGAGGTGACCGGGGTGGACTACGTCGAGGTCCCCGGGGTGCGCGAGAAGTGCACCCACTTCCATCTCGCCAACCTGGAGGAGGGGCTGCCGGCCGAGATCGGCACCGGCTTCGACTACGTCGTGGCCGGAGACGTCATCGAGCACCTCTCCCGGCCCGAGCGGGTGCTCCGGGAAGTCGCCGGCGTGCTGCGGCCGGGCGGCGAGGTGCTGCTCTCCGTGCCCAACTTCAGCCACTGGTACTCACGGCTGCGGGTCGCGCTCGGGGCGTTCGACTACGACCGCAGGGGCATCCTCGACGAGACGCATCTGCGTTTCTTCACCCGGGCCAGTCTGCGCCGCACCGTACGCGCCGCGGGCTACGACGTCCTGGACATCGCCTCGACCGGGGCGCCGTTCTGGTCGCTCCTGGGCCGCGGGCCGCTCGCCGCCGTACTCGGCGGGCTGTCGAGGCTGCTGACCCGGATCCGGCCGACGCTGTTCGGCTATCAGCACGTCGCACTGCTCACCCCGCATGCGGCCGAAACGATCATCGCTGGAGAGCACGTCGATGTACAGGACATCCTCAACCGACAGTACGTCCCCGCCGACCGGGTCGGCGTCTGAGGCGACGATCCCCGAACCCACCCCCGCCCCGGCATCCGAGTCCCGGGCCTCCGCCGTCAGGAGCAAGGCCTTGACCCTCCCCAGTCTGATCCTGCTGCTGTTCGCCGTGTTCTCGTCGGCGGGTGGCCAGATCATGCTCAAGCACGGGATGAAGGGTGCCGTCGCGACCGCCGGGCGGGACGGCGGCTCGGTTGCGCTGCGTGCGGCCACCAGCCCGTGGGTCGTCCTCGGCCTCGTGGTCTTCGCGGTGTCCGCCCTCGCCTGGATGTCGACGCTGGCCAAGGTCCCGCTCTCCATCGCCTATCCGTTCAACGCCCTCGGCTACCTGCTGATCGTGGGGGCCGGGGCGACGGTGCTGCACGAGCGGACCTCGATGTGGACCTGGGGCGGCTCGCTGCTCGTGGTGATCGGCCTCGCCACGGTCATGGCGGGTCAGCAACGCTGAGCCCGCGCATGCCGAAGGGCCCGCCACCCGGTGGCGGGCCCTTCGGCATGCGCGGGCTCAGGCCGTCGTGGGCTCCTCGCCCAGCAGCACCCGGCGCACCACGCGCTCGGCGGCCCGGCCGTCGTCGTACGGGCAGAAGCGTGCCCTGAAGGCCGTCAGGAGCTCCCTGTTCTCCGGGCTGTCCCAGCTGCCGTCGTTGAAGATCCGCGCCAGCTCGTCCGTGGTCGTCGCCACGGCCCCCGGGGTCTCGCCGGGCCTGCCGGAGAGCAGGTCGAAGACGACGCCGCGCACCGTGCGGTACGTCTCCCAGTCCGGGGCGTGCACGACGATCGGGCGGTTCAGGTGCGCGTAGTCGAACATCACCGACGAATAGTCCGTGACCAGCGCGTCGGCCGCCAGACACAGGTCCTCGATCCGCGGGTGGTCGCTGACGTCGATGACCGACGGGCTCGTGGGCAGCCCCGCGCCTCCGTAGAAGTAGTGCGCGCGCACCATGACCACGGTGTCCGGGCCGACGGACGCGCAGAACCGTTCCAGGTCCAGGCGGCTGGTGTAGGCGGCCTCGTAGTCGCGGTGGGTCGGTGCGTACAGCAGGGCGCGCTGTCCGGGGCGGATACCCAGACCCTCGCGGACCGCCCGGATCTGTTCGGGGGTCGCCGACGCGAGGACGTCGTTGCGCGGGTACCCCGTCTCCAGGCTCCGCGCCGCACCCGGGTAGGCGCGGGCCCAGACCTCGGTGGAATGGGGATTGGCGGAGACGCTCCAGTCCCACCGGTCGACCCGCTTGAGCAGCCGGTCGAAGTTCAGCCCCTGGGCCGCCGCCGGATAGTCCTGCTGGTCCAGGCCCATGATCTTCAGCGGGGTCCCGTGGTGTGTCATCACATGGACCTGGCCGGGCCGCTTGACCACGTGGTCGGGGAAGTTGACGTTGTTGAAGAAGTACGTGGCGCGGGCCATCGTCGCCCAGTAGCGGCGGGTCCCGGGCACCACGTGGTCGATGCCCTCCGGGACCGAGTCCACCTGGTTCTTCGAGACGACCCACACCCCGCGCACCCCCGGCGCCAGCTCCCGGGCCTTGCGGAAGACGGCCTCCGGATTGCAGCTGACCCCGCGGTTCCAGTACGCGGCGTAGACGGCGAGCCCGCGGTCCAGCGGGAGCTTGCGCTGCCACCAGTAGTAGCGCCTGCTCAGGCTGCGCTTGGCCCGGTCCCGCAGGGCGTCCGGCGCCGCCCGCAGCCCGCGGCGCAGGGCCAGGGCCGTGTCGAGGGCACCGAGCGCGGTGTACCGGCCGCCACCGATCAGCCGGGGACGCAGCCCGCGCGCCCCGCCCGCGAAGCGGTGCCCGGCGGGCCGGTACGTGCGGTGGAAGGCGGCGACGGAGCGTACGTACCTCCTGCGCCGTCGCGTGACCGTCGCATAGCCGGACAGCAGCTCCTGGACGGCCCGCTCGAACAGGAGCGGCTGCACGTCGAGCAGCCGGGGGCGCTCGCGGAGGAACTCCATCAGCCCGGCGTACGCGTCGACGAGGTCGGTGGATGCCGTGTCCGGCGTCGTCCCGTCGTCGAGGCCCGGCAGGTAACGCTGCTGGCGGTGTTCGACGCACGCGGTGGGAAGGACGGCCACGGACTCGGCGGCGGCGACGGTCTGGAGCGCGTAGATGCGCTCCCCGTGCCGTCCGGGCCCGAAGGCCAGCTTCTCGCCCTCGTGCAGGGCGCGGCGCACGGCCCGGTTCCAGGACACCGGGGCGATGTCGAGGAGCGCGGACTGTCCCGTCGCGGCAAGGGGGCCGTCGGAGAGCTCGCCCAGCCGCTCCAGCGACCTGCTGGGCCGGGACCGCCCGCGGAACGGCCGCTTGTGATGGCCGAACAGCAGCAGATCGGGGTCCCCAGCGGCCTCGAGCCGGCCGGCCACGGTACCCAGCGCGCCCGGCAGGAGGACGAAGTGCGCATCGAGGAACAGCAGGTAGTCCCCGACGGCCCGCTCGGCTCCGGCGTTGCGGCATCCGTCCGGACCCGCGCCGTCCGGGAGGTGGATCGCCTGTACCCGGGCGTCCCGGGCGGCGAACTCGTCGAGCAGCAGCCCCGATCCGTCCGGCGCCCCGTCGGCGACACCGATCACCTCGATGTCCGTGAACGGCTGGGAGAGCACCGACTCCAGGCATTCGCGCAGACTTCCCCGGGCGCGGCGGACGGGGATGATGACACTCAGGCGGGGCATACGGACTCTTTCTCGGACACGGGCGTACGGAACGACGGGGCCGGGACGCAGTGCGCACAGGGCCGCGCGTCGACGTGGAGGCGGGTACTCCGTAAACGCCCGATGGAGTGACAGGGTTACGCACAACCCTGTCGGCCACGCGAAACGCCAACGGGGGCATCCCTGTTGGAGTAATCAGAGATGCCCCCGGTTGACGTACCGGTGTGCGATTCGCCGAGAGCTGCGGCTATTTGACCGCGCCCGCCATCACGCCCGAGACGAACTGGCGCTGGAAGGCGAAGAACACCGCGAGCGGGATCACCATCGACACGAAGGCGCCGGGCGCCAGTACGTCGATGTTGTTGCCGAACTGCCGCACCTGCTGCTGGAGCGCCACGGTGATCGGCGGGGAGTCGGAGCCCGCGAAGATCAGTGCGACCAGCATGTCGTTCCACACCCAGAGGAACTGGAAGATCCCGAGCGAGGCGATCGCCGGTCCGCCCAGCGGCATCACGACCCGGGTGAAGAGCCGGATCTCGCCCGCCCCGTCGAGCCGCGCCGCTTCCAGCAGTTCGCGCGGGATCTCCGCGAAGAAGTTGCGCAGCAGGAAGATCGCGAAGGGCAGACCGAAGGCCGTGTGGAAGATGATCACGCCGAAGGTCGTCTCGAAGATCCCGACCGCGCCGAAGAGCTTGGAGACCGGGATCAGGGCGACCTGCACCGGGACCACCAGCAGCCCCACGACCACCAGGAACCACCAGTCGCGGCCCGGGAACTCCATCCAGGCGAAGGCGTATCCGGCGAGCGAGCCGATCACCACGACCAGGACCGTCGACGGGACGGTGATCATGACCGTGCTGAACAGGGAGTCGGTGATGGTCGAATTGTCCAGCAGCCGGGAATAGTTGTCGAAGGTCAGCTCGGAGGGGGCGGTGAAGATCTTCCACCAGCCGGTCGCCGCGATCCTGTCCGCGCTGCGCAGCGAGGAGAGGAACAGTCCGACCGTCGGCATCAGCCAGAACAGGGCCACCAGGATCAGGACGACCCGCATCACTCCGCCGCCGGCCAGGGCCGCGATCCTTGAGCCGAGGGACCGTCCGGTCCTGGCCGCGGAGGCGCCCGGGGCGTCGCCCGCCCCGGCGGGCGGGGCCGTGGTCGAGGGTGTCGTCATCGGCGCCCCTCCTTCCGTATCCGCCTGATGTTGAAGAGCATCACCGGGACCACCAGCAGCAGCAGGAGTACGGCGATGGCGCTGCCGATCCCCAGGTCCGCGTCCGTGCCGAACGAGGACCGGTAGAGCTGGAGCGCCAGGACGTTCGCGTCGTCCTGCGAGGATCCCGGCGCGATGATGAAGACGAGGTCGAAGACCTTCAGGACGTTGATCATCAACGTCACCAGCACCACCGCGAGGACCGGCGCGAGCATCGGTACGGTGATCCGGCGGAACACCTGCCACTCGTTGGCCCCGTCCACCCGGGCCGCCTCCAGTAGTTCACGCGGCAGACCCGCCAGGCCGGCCGCGATCAGCACCATGGCGAAGCCCGCCCACATCCAGACGTAGCTCCCGATGATGCCGGGGGTCACGAACGACGGACCGAGCCAGTCCACCCCGTTGTACGGCTCCTTGAAGTTCGAGGCCGGGAGGCGGAGTTCGGCCCCGTCCGCGGAGGCGGGCAGGGTGAAGACGCCGTCGGCGCCCGCTGTGGCGGAGGCGACCACCTTGCCGTCCTTGACGGCCTCCACCTTGATGCCCTTGAGCCCGAGCTCCTTGGCGTCGATGACGTTGGGCTTGCCACCGCCGCCCTTGGTGAAGTCCAGCCACGCGGTGCCGGTGATCTTCCCGTCCCCCCCTGTCTGCGGGGCGCGGGCCGGCTTCGCGTCCGTGGGCATCTTCGCGGGCAGCACTCCGACCAGCGGCAACTGGACCGGCTCCCCGGCCCGCACCGGCTCCTTCGTCACGAAGGAGCCGCCGCCCGCGGCCTTCAGCGGATGGACGGGCAGCGGATGTGCCTTGGGGAAGCCCGCCGACTCGGCGAACGTGTCGTGCACACCCACCCAGACGGCGTTGGCGACCCCGCGCTCCGGTGCCGCGTCGTACACCAGCCGGAAGATGATGCCGGCCGCGAGCATCGAGATCGCCATCGGCATGAAGACGATCAGCTTGAACGCCGTGCCCCAGCGGATCCGCTCGGTCAGCACCGCGAAGATCAGGCCGAGAGCGGTGGCGACCGTCGGTGCGAAGACCACCCAGATCGCGTTGTTCTTGACCGCCGTACGGATGGTGTCGTCCGTGAACAGCGCCTTGTAGTTGTCGAAGCCGGCGAATCCGGTGCCCGCCTGGTCGAAGAACGACCGGTAGACGGAGTACACGATCGGATACACCACGAGCGCGCCGAGCAGCACCAGCGCGGGCAGCAGGAAGAGCGCCGCGATGATCCTGCGGGTACCGGTCACGCTCCTGCTGCTGGGCACCTTGCGCAGGGGCGGCTCCCCGGGCACGGGCTTCCTGGGGGCGGGCACCGAAGTCCCGCCGGACGGTTGCGTGTCGGCGGGGAGCGCCTCGTCGGCGCCCCCCGCTGCGGCTGTCGTCATCGCGTCAGCTCTTGTACGCCTTGGCCGCGTCGGACTCCAGTTTCGCCTGGGTCCCCGCGATGTCCTTCGGGTTCTTCAGGAAGTCCTGGAGGGTCTTCCACTCGCCCTTCCCCGGCGTCCCGCCGAACGACTGCGGAGCCTGGTCGGACATGTCGAACCGGACGGCGTCACCGGCCGCGATCAGCGCCTTCGCCATCGTGCGCTGTACCTCGTTGGGGTACGCGGCGGCGTCCAGGGCCTTGTTCGGCGAGATGAACCCGCCCTGCTCGGCCCAGATCTTCGCCGCGTCGGTGGAGGCCAGCCAGGTCAGCAGGGCCTGGGCGCCCTTGCCGTCCTTCAGGGCCACCGCCGCGTCGCCGCCGGTCACCACGGGCGACTCGGCGCCGACCGCCGGGAACGGGAAGACCTTGGCGTCCGTGCCGATCTTGGCCTTCGTCTGCGCGATGTTGATGCCGACGAAGTCGCCCTCGAAGACCATGGCGCCCTTGGGCTGGTCACCGCCGGTGAAGGTCTGGGTGACCGAGGCCGGGAACTCCGTCTGCAGTGCGCCGTCGGCGCCGCCCGCGATCAGGGAGGGCTTGCCGAACAACTGCCCCAGCGTGGTCAGGGCGTCCTTGACGGACGGGTCCGTCCACTTGATCTTGTGCTGGGCCAGCTGGTCGTACTTCTCCGGGCCGGCCTGGGACAGGTAGACGTTCTCGAACCAGTCGGTCAGCGTCCAGCCGTCCGCGCCGCCGACCGAGACCGGGGTGACCCCCGAGGCGGACACCGTCTCCGCGGTCGCCAGGAAGTCCTTCCAGGTCTTCGGCTCGGATGCGCCCGCGTTCTCGAACGCCTTGGCGTTGTACCAGATCAAGGACTTGTTGGCGGCCTTGAAGTACACGCCGTACTGGGCGCCGTCGACCGCGCCGAGGTCCTGCCACACCTGGGAGTAGTTCTTGGCGAGCTGGGCCTTCGCCTCCGCCCCGACCGGCTTGGCCCACTTCTTCTCGACGGCCTGCTGAATGGCGCCGACCTGCGGGATCATCGCCACGTCCGGCGGCTGACCGCCCGCGATCTTCGTACCGAGGAAGTTCACGATCGGGTCCTGCGCCGGGACGAACGTCACCGTTGCGCCCGTGCGCTTCTCGAACTCCTTGAGGACCTTGACGAAGTTGGCCTGCTCGGGCCCGGTCCAGACCGCGGCGACCGAGATCTTCTCGCCGTCCAGTTTCGGTAATACGACGCTCGACGTGCTGTCGGCCCCCTTGGAGGAGCCACCCTCGTCCTTCGCGTCCTTCTTGCCGTCACCGTCGTCGCTGCAGCCGGTGAGGGCCAGTGCGCCGATGGCGGTGAACACCATGGCGGCCCTGCGAATCCGAAGCGTTGTGCGCATCCCTGCCCCGTCTCTCCTGTGCGCGTGCACGGAGCGGCACCGGCGGACTTCCGACGGCGCCGCTCATTTATCACGTCGTCCTGTGCGCACAGTCCTACGCCCGGTATCCGGGCGCCGCAATACCGCCAGTGGGCCCAACTCCTTGATCGTAATGGGCTCGTGACGTGAGGTCAGGGCAGGTATGGGGCGATTGAGGACGGCGGGTACGACCCGGTGGGCCCGCAGGCGCTCACGGGTGCGTGGGTGCCAGCGGGGGGAGGGGCTCGGCGTTCACCGAACGGGCCGCCCGCTCCAGCGCACTGGCCAGCAGCGCCAGGTCGGTGGGCCCGTTGCCCAGCTCGCGGACCGGGCGACGGGTGGGAGGATCGCCCATCCGCTCCCACTCCAGCGGCACGACCGTGGGCCGCAGCGTCGCCGTACGCGGAATGCGGCCGGTCACCCGGCCGCCCTGGAACGGCGTCACCCGCCCGTCGGGATGCCCCAGCCGCCCGCGGCCCGGCGACGGCTCGTCCGGCGACGGCGGCACGGCGGGCGGATCCAGTACGACGCGCAGCCGCGCCCCGCGGGCCAGTTCGGTGTCCTCCGTGCGGTCCGGGCGGGCGGATGCCGCCACCAGGTGGATGCCGAGCCGCCCGCCGTCCCTGGCCACGGCCTCCAGCGCCCGGACGACCGAACCCGCGGCCGGCCGGCCCGGGCTGCCCAGCGCGGGGGCTATCAGCGCGTCGTAGTCGTCGACGAGCACGACGAGCCTGGGCAGCGGCGAGGGGCCCGGGTCCGCAGCCCTGGCCGAGGCGGGCCGCAGCCGCAAGGTGCCGCTCAGCGCGGACTCGACGTCGCCGCGCTGCTCGGACGGCCCGGCGGGACGCTGTCCGACCATCCGCTGCGCCACCTCGTGCCGGCTGTGCCAGTCGGCGAAGCCGAGCCCGCCGAGGAGCTCGGCCCGCCTCTTCACCTCACCGCCGAGAGCCTGGGCGAACTCCCGCATCCGGACCGGATCGGAGGCCACCAGGTGCGTGAAGGCGTGCGGGAGTTCGGTGCAGGGGAGCAGACTCTCCCCGCGCTCGCCGCCTGCCCCGTCGACCAGCAGGAGACCCAGCCGGTCGGGCCGGTCGGCGGCGGCCAGCGACGCGGCGACCGCCCTCAGCAGTTCCGTACGCCCGCTGCCGAGGGGCCCCTCGATGAGCAGGTGCGGCCCCTCCTCGGAGAGGTCCACGCTCACCGGGCCCCGGGGCCCGGCCCCGAGCACCACGACAGGCCGCCCCGCCGCCCCGGCCGGCAGGCCCGCGACGGAGGCGGCCCGGGGACCGGACGCCCGCCCGGACTCGGCACCGCGCGCGACGACCTGGGGAGCGTCACCCTGGCGCGGCCCGCTGACCCGGCTCGAGGACCGCCCGGATCCGGCGCTGCGCAGACTGTCGGCGCCCTGGACGTCTCCGGCCCCGCCCCAGGAGCGGGTGTCCGAACCCGGCAGGGTGCGGGAACTCGGCGTGCCCCCCGGCCCACCGTCGTAACGCTGCGCCCCCACACGGGGGTACGGCGTGCGGCCGGAGCCCGGGGCATCGGCGGTTCCCGGGTACGGGGTGCGGCCGGAGCCGCGGGATTCGGGGTACGGGGTGCGGCCGGAGCCCGGCCCGTCGTACGCGTCGCCGGGGGCACGGCGCGGTACACCGGCGTGGGTGTCGTTGCTGTTACTGCCGGGGTAGGGCGTGCGCCCCGAGCCGCGGGATTCGGGGTACGGGGTGCGGCCGGATGCGTGGTCGTCCGCTGCGCCGGGGTACGGGGTGCGGCCCGAGCCCTGGGGGCGGCCGTCGTCGTCCGCGCCCCGTGGGGCGCCGGGGCGCGATGGGTCGGCGGCCGTGCGCTGGGTGCCGACGCGGGGGCCGGGGCCGCCCGGTCGGGCGGTGCGGGCCGAGCCGCGGGCGTCGTCGTCGGCGGCTTCCCTGCCGCCGGTCCAGCTGCCCGCTCCGCGGACCGTCGCCCCCGGCTGTTCGTCCGCCGCCGAGGCCCAGCGGGCCATCAGTGAGGCCGGCGTGGCGCGGGCCAGGCCCAGCTCGTCCAGGAGGCGTGCGGACGGCGGGAGCGCCACCGATGCGCGGTGGCCCGGCAGCGCGTTCGAACCCTCGGCCCGCAGGGGAGCCAGTGCCCGGGCGAACCGCTCCGCCCAGTGTGCCGACACCGCGTCCACCGCGGCCACCGTGCCGTGGCCGGCCGCACGGCCGCCCGCGGTGCGCAGCAGCCGCAGGGCTGTTGCCACATCACCGCTGAGCATGGCCACGGCCCCGCACTCCCGGAAGGCGATCGAGGCATGGCACGCCGCCTCGTACGTCGCGGCGACCGGAGAGGTGGGGGTGGCTGCCGGGGTCTCCGCCAGACAGATCAGATGGATGCCCGCCGCCGCACCGGCCGCGGCCAGCCGTGCGGTGTTCTCCCGCAGCACCGCGGAACCGGGGTCGCCGTCGACGACCACCACGGTGAACGGACCTTCGTAGTGACGGGCGGCCTCGGCGACCGTGCCGGGATCGAGGCTCGCCCAGCCGGGGCCGAGCGGGCCCTCGTCCAGCCGGCGCACCAGCTCCGTCGTCCGGGCGACCGCCTGCTCACGGTCGTACGCCAGCAACAAGCGGCAGTCCTGACCGTGCATCGGCCGCAGATGCGGCAGCCAGCCGAGCCAGGCCCACTCCCGGCGCCGCTCGTCCGCGCCGCGTGCCCGGTCCGTGCTGATCAGCACGATCTCCAGATCGGCGGGGGAGTGCAGGGCGGCCAGCTGGGCCACGGCGGAGCGGGCGAGCCCCGCCAGCCGTTCCCGCGGGCCGGCGAGCCCGAGCGAACCGGCCTCCCGCAGACCCACCGTCACCGGCACGGCGGGCAGATCCGCCCGGTCGGTCGTGCCCAGCCGGACCACCAGCGCCTCCGGGTGCGCGGTGTCGCGCTCCCACAGCCGGGGCCCCGGGCCGAGCGCGGTCAGCAGGACGGTGGCCGGATCCGGCCAGGTGCCCTCGGGGGCCGTGGGCAGGGCGGTGAACGTCGCGGCGGGGTCCGGGGGGCCGGCCTCGTCGGTCGCGCTCTCGTGCACCGGATCGGCCTTGCCGCCCGCGAGCCGTCGGGCCCAGGCGCCTATGCCACTACGCCGGGGCGCCCCGTCGTCAGGCACCCGGCCCGTACGCCCGGAGCCGGAGTGCGGCCGCGCCGGGGCCGGACTGTCGGGGCCCGACGAGGGCTCGTGCTCATGGGAGGCGTCCGGCCCGCCGCGCTCCTCCGGTGTGTCGTAGGCGGGTCCGTACGCGTGGTCCGGGGCCGCCGGGGCGGCCGGTGCCCGGGCCACCCGCAGATGGCCCTCGCCGTCCGGCGCCGTATCCAGCGCCGGCGTCCGCGCACCGGAGGTGAGCCGGAGCGTCGACTCACCGAGGCGGAGCAGCGCGCCGGGACTCAGCCGGACCGGACGGTCGCGGACGTCCGTGCCGTCCAGCGAGGTGCCGTTGGTGGAACCGAGGTCGGCGACGGAGACCCGGCCCTCCGGGGAGACCGTCACCGCGCAGTGCAGCCGGGACACGTCGGGGTCGTCGAGCGGGACGTCGGCGTCGGCCGAGCGGCCGATCCGGATCTGCCCGCCGTGCAGCAGGTGGACCCCGCCCGCGTCCGGCCCCGCGATCACGTGCAGTTGGGCAGGGACGGCGTCGTCCGGCGTCTCGTCCTCGCCCGGGACCTGGAGCGAGAGCACCGCCCCGTCGATCAGGGGCGGCTCCCCGAGCGCGCACCGCTGCGCGTCGAGCCTCTCCCGTCCGGCGAACAGCACCACCGCGCCGCTGCCGAGAGAGCCGTCGGGCCCGGAGACGGAGGCGGCCAGGTGGGACGCCACGGCGGCCAGCGCCGTCCCCGCGGGGGCGGTCACCAGCACGTCGCAGGCGCGCGCCGGGGTCTGGCCGCTGCGCGGCGCGAGGACGGTCAGCCGGATCTGCATCGCGTCAGCGGTCCCTTCTGCGCGCGGTGTCCGGCAGGGGATACGCACTGTGATTCCCCCCACCCGGCACGGACGCGTCGTCCGGTACAGGTTCGTCACGTACCGCAGAGCTCCCGCCCCCACAGTTCCGTGCTGGAGGCATCCTCGCACCTGCCACTGACAACACGCCCGGGGGTCGCCGCTAAGTGATCTTGAAAGGTCTGCTGTGCGCCCAAAAGTGCCTGCTTGGCCGGTTCCCGGAAGGGCTCGCAGGCACCCGGACTCCCCTCTGCGCGACCCGGACCGGCGTCCGGAGCCGTTCGGCCGGACTTCCCGGCGGCAACCACCGGCCCGGGACGAGCGTCTTTCTCCGCGGCCTGCCCGACCCGGTCGTCCACCCCGGTCGCCCCACTAGAGTGGGCCGGAAACTCCGGACGTGTCCGGGGACCGCAAGCACCACGATCAGCAGGGAGCGCATGACGTGCGGCCGGTAGGCAGCAAGTACCTGCTCGAGGAGCCGCTGGGACGCGGCGCCACGGGCACCGTCTGGCGCGCCCGCCAGCGTGAGGCCGCGGGCGCCGAGGCGGCCGTCGCCGGGCAGCCCGGCGAGACCGTGGCGATCAAGGTCCTCAAGGAGGAGCTCGCCAACGACGCGGATGTCGTGATGCGCTTCCTGCGCGAGCGCTCCGTCCTGCTGCGGCTGACCCACGAGAACATCGTGCGTACCCGCGACCTGGTCGTGGAGGGCGATCTCCTCGCCCTCGTCATGGACCTCGTCGACGGACCCGACCTGCACCGCTACCTCCGCGACAACGGCCCGCTCACCCCGGTCGCCGCCTCGCTGCTCACCGCGCAGATCGCGGACGCGCTCGCCGCCAGCCATGCCGACGGCGTCGTCCACCGCGACCTGAAGCCCGCCAACGTGCTGCTCGACGAGCGCGACGGCCAGATGCATCCGATGCTCACCGACTTCGGCATCGCCCGGCTCGCCGACTCCCCCGGTCTGACCCGGACCCACGAGTTCGTCGGGACGCCGGCCTATGTGGCGCCCGAGTCGGCCGAGGGCCGCCCGCAGACCTCCGCCGTCGACATCTACGGCGCCGGAATCCTGCTGTACGAGCTGCTCACCGGCCGGCCGCCGTTCGCCGGCGGTACCGCGCTCGAGGTCCTGCACCGGCACCTCAGCGAGGAGCCCCGCCGCCCCAGCACCGTCCCCGCCCCGCTGTGGACGGTGATAGAGCGCTGCCTGAGCAAGGACCCGGACCGCCGTCCCAGCGCCGAGAACCTCGCCCGTGCGCTGCGTACCGTCGCCGCCGGCATCGGCGTGCACGCGAACTCCGCGCAGATCGCGGCCGCCGACGGGGTGGGCGCCCTGCTCGCGCCCGACCCGGCGCCCACCGCCGTCCCGGAGACGCCGGGAGCGGCCGACCCCACGCAGGTGCTCCCGAGCAACGCGGGCTCGTACGACCCGAACGGCTACGACCCCAACGCGGCCACCAGCGTCATGCAGCACAACGCGGGGCCGGGTGGTCCGCACGCCGACCCGACCGCGGTCATGCCGCCCGTCCCGCCGCGCCCCGAGGGGACGCCGCAGTCCGACGGGCCGCACCCGTGGCAGTCCCAGCTCCAGGCCGCTCGCGACCGCAACGAGCAGACGCAGGTCCAGTACCTCGACCCGAGCCAGGACCCACTGCGCCGCCGCCCTCAGCGCCAGCAGCAACAGCAGCCGCAACAGCCGCGCCGCCAGCAGCAATACCCCCAACAACAGCAACAGCAACAGCAGCAGCAGTACCGCCAGCAGCCTCAGCAGCAGCAGTACCAGCCGCAGCAGTACCAGCCGCAGCCTCAGCGCCAGCAGTACGCGCCCCAGCAGCCCCAGCAGCCCCAGCAGCCCCAGCAGCCGGACCGGCGCCCGCCTCGTGAGCCGAGGCAGCGCGGCGCCAACCCGATGAAGATCCCCGGCCTCGGCTGCCTGAAGGGGTGCCTGTTCACGCTGGTGCTGCTCGTCGTCGCGAGCTGGCTGATCTGGGAGCTCACCCCGCTGAAGGACTGGATCGGCCAGGGGCAGAGCTACTGGGACGCGATCACCGACGCCTTCTCCACCGTCACCGACTGGATCTCGAAACTGGGCGGCGACAGCGCCGACAGTGGCAGCGGAACCTGACGGGACTCTGTAGCCATATCGACTTCTGCGGACCAATTCCGCGGCAATTCGCCCGCAGAAGTGAAGGTTGGCGCCATCCAGGGCACGCAACCCCCCGATCGCCGCGTAGCTTTGTCGACCGGGGGTTGTTGTGCGAGGGTCCATCGCCAGCCGCTGAGGGAGCAGTCTTGGCACGGAATATCGGCAGCCGGTACACCGCCCACCAGATTCTGGGGCGCGGCAGCGCCGGCACGGTGTGGCTCGGCGACGGCCCCGAGGGGCCCGTCGCCATCAAGCTGCTCCGCGAGGACCTCGCGTCCGACCAGGAACTCGTGGGCCGCTTCGTGCAGGAGCGCACCGCCCTGCTCGGGCTCGACCATCCGCACGTCGTCGCCGTGCGCGACCTCGTGGTGGACGGAAACGACCTGGCCCTGGTGATGAACCTGGTCCGCGGCACGGATCTGCGGACCCGGCTCGACCGCGAGCGCCGGCTGGCCCCCGAGGCTGCCGTCGCGATAGTCGCCGACGTCGCCGACGGCCTCGCCGCGGCGCACGCCGCCGGGGTGGTCCACCGCGACGTCAAGCCGGAGAACATCCTGCTCGACATGGAGGGCCCCCTCGGACCCGGCAACTCCCACCCCGCACTGCTCACCGACTTCGGTGTGGCCAAGCTGATCGACACCCCGCGCCGCACCAAGGCCACCAAGATCATCGGAACGCCGGACTACCTGGCCCCCGAGATCGTGGAGGGCCTCCCGCCGCGCGCCGCCGTCGACATCTACGCGCTGGCGACCGTGCTGTACGAGCTCCTCGCGGGCTTCACCCCGTTCGGCGGCGGCCACCCCGGAGCCGTCCTGCGCCGGCACGTCACCGAGACCGTCGTGCCGCTGCCCGGCATCCCCGAGGAGCTCTGGCAGCTGCTGGTCCAGTGCCTGGCCAAGGCCCCGGCCTCCCGGCTGCGCGCCTCGGAGCTGGCGGCCCGGCTTCGCGAGCAGCTCCCGCACCTGGCCGGCATCCCGCCCCTGGACGTGGACGAACCGGACGACGAGTCCGAGCCCGAGCCGCACGGCCAGGCCTACGACGAGCAGCAGTACACCCCGGCGTCCGAGGAGCCCCGGCGCCGCGGTGCCGTGCCGCTGGTCCCCGGTTCGTCACCCGACTCCAACCGGGACACCCACACGAGCATGCGCGTACCGGCTCCCGACGAGCTGTCCGGAGGCCCCCGGGGCACCGCTCGCGCTCCGCGCGCCCCGGGCAGGCCCCGTCCCGGCTCGGCCCGCAACAAGTCGGCGGCCATCCGCAAGCGGCGCCTCACCCTGGGTGTCGCGGCGCTGGTGCTGGTCGCGGCGGCCGGGGTGGGCGGCTGGCTGGCGCTGAGCGGCGACGACGCGGGAGCGGCACCGCAGGACACGAAGAATTCGGCCCCCGCCGCCCCCTGACCGCCCCCCGCGCAGCCGTGATCATGCGGTCCGAGGAACGCCCGCGCCGACAGCCGTTACGCTGGACCCGTGGCAGTCGTCGATATTTCCGAAGAGCTGAAGTCCCTCTCCTCGACCATGGGGTCGATCGAGGCCGTCCTGGACCTGGATGCGCTGAGGGGTGACATCGCCGTGCTCGAGGAGCAGGCGGCAGCGCCGTCCCTCTGGGACGACCCGGAGGCGGCGCAGAAGATCACCAGCAAGCTTTCGCACCTCCAGGCCGAGGTTCGCAAGACCGAGACCCTGCGCGGCCGGATCGACGACCTCGAAGTCCTCTTCGAGCTCGCCGAGGACGAGGGCGACGCTGATGCGCTCGCCGAGGCCGAGTCCGAGCTGGAGTCCGTCCGCAAGGCACTGGACGAGATGGAGGTCCGCACGCTCCTCTCCGGCGAGTACGACGCGCGCGAGGCCCTGGTCACCATCCGGGCCGAGGCCGGTGGCGTCGACGCCGCGGACTTCGCCGAGAAGCTCCAGCGCATGTACCTCCGCTGGGCCGAGCGGCACAACTACAAGACCGAGGTCTACGAGACGGCGTACGCCGAGGAGGCCGGCATCAAGTCGACCACCTTCGCCGTCGAGGTGCCGTACGCCTACGGGACGCTCTCCGTCGAGCAGGGCACCCACCGGCTCGTCCGGATCTCCCCGTTCGACAACCAGGGCCGCCGCCAGACGTCCTTCGCGGGCGTCGAGGTGCTGCCCGTGGTCGAGCAGACCGACCACATCGAGATCGACGAGTCCGAACTGCGCGTCGATGTGTACCGCTCCTCCGGCCCCGGCGGCCAGGGCGTCAACACCACGGACTCCGCGGTGCGCCTGACCCACCTGGCGACCGGCATCGTCGTCTCCTGCCAGAACGAGCGCTCGCAGATCCAGAACAAGGCGTCCGCGATGAACGTCCTCCAGGCCAAGCTCCTCGAGCGCCGTCGCCAGGAGGAGCAGGCGAAGATGAACGCGCTCAAGGGCGACGGCGGCAACTCCTGGGGCAACCAGATGCGTTCGTACGTCCTGCACCCGTACCAGATGGTCAAGGACCTGCGTACGGAGTTCGAGATGGGCAACCCGGAAGCGGTCTTCAACGGCGAGATCGACGGCTTCATCGAGGCCGGCATCCGCTGGCGCAAGCAGAGCGAGAAGTAGTCCCGCCGGGCGGGACGTACGCGAAGGGGGGTGGGGGAGCCGTGGCTCCCCCACCCCCCTTCGCTCATCCGCCGTGCGGTCAGGACGTGGTGCGGCCCAGGCACTGCTTCAGCTCGTCGACCTCGTAGAAGTAACTGCCCTTCGCCACCGGCTCGCAGCCCTTCCTGAACGCGGTCTGCTTCTCGTTGTAGAGCATCCGCACCAGGTACTTGTTCCCCTTCCGGAACAGGTCCCACTGGATGTTCGTGGCCATGGACGCCACCGACTCGCCCCGCCACGGGTTGGCGGCGTACGTGTACGGCTCGGCCTCCGAGACGGGCTTCGTGCTGCCGGGCAGGCCCATGAGCGCGGCCAGCGGGATGATCTCCTCCGCGTGCGTGAACCGCAGCTCGGCGCCCGCGTCGCTCGTACCGGCCCGCTTGGCGTCGATCTTCGTGAAGAAGTCGTCGAGCAGGACGTTCGCCATCCGGTACGTGATGTCGCTGTCGGCGAAGCCGGGGCCCTTCTCGTAGAAGTCCTCGGCGTCGCTCAGGTAGGCGAACCACCGTGCGTCACGGGGCGCGATGTAGCGCTCCATGTTCCAGTCGCCCTCGTCGGCCATGGCCGGAGCGATGCTGTAGAGGGCGTAGACCGCCTGCGCCGCTTCCACCTCGGTGGCGATCGGGTCGAACTCGCCCGCCGAGATCCGCTCGACGAACGCGGGCTTGAAGATCTTCCTCAGCACGTTGCGGGCAGCGGTGTGCGAGGCCGGCTGGTCGGTGATCCCGTCGAGGGTGGCGGCGAGCCGCTCGTCGTTCTCGACGTAGTCCCGGTACTCCGCGCCGCCTGCCGACTTGTGGAAGTAGAGCAGGTCGGCGTCGGTCCTGGCCGGCGTGATGAGCGGGGCCAGCGCCGGGTCGTTCGCGGCGAGGGCCTCGGCGAACAGGTTGCCGCTGTCGACGGCCCGGTCCTTGCCGGAGTTGACGATGTTGATCCGCTCGGACTTCTCGGCCATCTCCCGGAACAGTCCGGGAAGCCGCTGCTCCAGCCGCGCGGCCGTGTCCTGGATCTCGCGCACGCCGCGACCGCTGAGCTGCCCGTAGCCGATCGTCTCCATGGCGGCGAGCAGCGACTTCGTCTCGCCGCCGAACCGCTCGCCGTCGCGGGTCAGCTGCCCCTCGCTCCGCGCCTTCTCCCACAGGGCCAGGATCAGGTCACCGTCCTCGCTGTCTGACGCCGCGCGGGAGCCGTGGCGGGAGACGTTCTCGGTGAACACCGGGACGAAGCCCTTGGGAGCGTGCTGGTACGTTCGCGGGTTCTGCTGTGGCGCGTACGGGGTCTTGGTGGCGTAGTGGCCGGAGGAGCCCGACGTGGCCTGCGCCGGCAGTGCCGCCGGCAACAGGGCGGAGACAGCGAGCGTCAGGGAGAGTGCGGCGGTTCGCATCTGCATGGGTTCACCGGGTTCGGGACGAGTCGGGCGGGTCGGATGCCCGCATCATGAGCGTCCCGGATGAACCGGACATGGCCGCAGCCCGACCGCACGGCGTCCGAAACGGGCCGGTGACGAAAGGGAGTTGGCGCGGCGAGTTGCGTAGATGGCGTGGTGAGTGCGTCACAGTCGTGGTGCTGAATGAGGGTCAACCAGGCGTAAAACGGTGCACATTGTGCAGAACGGCCTTGACGTAGTCCTTAACTCTGGACAGGGTGCTGAGGCAGCATGCGTATGTCTGGGACGGGTGTGATCGGGGGCGGGCGGCATGGCCACGGCACGACGTGGGCCGGCGTTCGGAGCAAACCCCGCCGGGCCCTGGCCCCGCATATGGCTGCTCCATTGACGAGAACAGCTACTGGGGGTAGCAGCAGATGACGAAGAAGACGCGAGTCCGCGTCGCGCGGATAGCCGCGGGCGCGGTCATTGCCGCGGGTGCCTCGCTGACCGCCGCGGGTGCGGCGCAGGCCATCGGTATCGGCGTCGGAGTCGAAGCCGGTGACAACGGCATCCAGGTCGGTGTCCAGGCCGGCGACGGCGACGACGCCGGACCGATCGGTGGCGTCGACGCGGGCGCGGACGCTGGTGCCGACGCGGGCGCCGATGCCGGCGCTGACGCTGGTGCTGACGCCGGTGCCGATGCGGGCGCGGACGCTGGTGCCGACGCGGGCGCCGACGCGGGCGCCGATGCCGGCGCTGACGCCGGTGCCGATGCGGGCGCGGACGCTGGTGCCGACGCGGGCGCCGATGCCGGCGCTGACGCCGGTGCTGACGCGGGCGCGGACGCCGGTGCTGACGCGGGCGCCGATGCTGGTGCCGATGCGGGCGCGGACGCTGGTGCCGATGCCGGCGCTGACGCGGGCGCGGACGCTGGTGCCGACGCGGGCGCCGATGCCGGCGCTGACGCCGGTGCCGATGCGGGCGCTGACGCTGGTGCCGACGCGGGCACCGACGCCGGTACGGACGCGGGCGCAAACGCCGGTACCGACGCGGGTGCGAACGCCGGTACGGACGCGGGCAGCTCCACCACCGGTTCCGGCGACGGCGACAACGGCGCCGGTACCTGCACCGTCGACCTCGACGGTGCCGAGTGCGCCGACAACACCGACACCGACTCGGTCGGCAACCAGCCGGCCGAGCAGGGCAAGGGCAAGGACGAGCTCGCCGAGACCGGTGCCGCCGAGACCACGTTCCTGCTGGTCGGCGCCGCGACGATGATCGCCGGAGGCATCGGCTTCCGGATCCTCCCGCGCCTGGTGAACGGCCGCGCGGCCGTCTGACGGGCAGCAGCGGTACCCGTACGACACACAGGGGCCCCGGATACCGATCGGTATCCGGGGCCCCTGTGTATGTTCGTACGAAAGCGAGGGGGCGGCCGGCCCGGCGAAGGGCGGGCGCGCGGACAGGCGGATGCGCTAAACGGTCTGGTGCGCCAGGAGAGCCAGCGCGGCCAGCAGCACCACCATCAGGGCAACCAGCATCGCCGGGCTGAGCCCCGCGAACGCTCCCTGCTCCTGTTCCTGCTGCAGTCGCGCACGGCTGGCCCGGCATACGGGACAGCGCCCCTCGTTCACGGGCGCCGCGCAGTTCGCGCACACCAGTCGGTCATAGGTCATGCGCTTTCCTCCTCCCGCGCGGCGGAGCCGCACAAGCCTTCGCTCCGCACAACGCTCACGGAAACGCAACCGTTCCCCTACCACTGTGCCAGCTCCCGCCGAATTCGGCTCGGCCCGCCGGATCCCTCCCGGTCCGTTCCGCTTCCGGCGCAGCCGGGGGCGCTGCCGTTTCACCGTAAATCACCCATCCCGGTACGCGCGCCTGCACGCGTGAGCCGGGTTCGCGTATGGTCACGCTCACCTACTCCCGGCCGACCGTGGTGCATCCGTGATCCGATTCGACAACGTCTCCAAGACCTACCCGAAGCAGAGCCGTCCCGCTCTACGGGATGTGTCTCTCGATATCGAGAAGGGCGAGTTCGTCTTCCTGGTGGGCTCCTCCGGCTCCGGCAAGTCCACCTTCATGCGTCTCATCCTCCGCGAGGAGCGCGCCAGCCAGGGCATGGTCCACGTCCTCGGCAAGGACCTCGCGCGCATGTCCAACTGGAAGGTGCCGCACATGCGCCGCCAGCTGGGCACGGTGTTCCAGGACTTCCGCCTCCTTCCCAACAAGACCGTCGCGGAGAACGTGGCGTTCGCCCAGGAAGTGATCGGCAAGCCGCGCGGTGAGATCCGCAAGGCGGTCCCGCAGGTCCTCGACCTCGTCGGCCTCGGCGGCAAGGAGGACCGGATGCCCGGCGAGCTCTCCGGTGGTGAGCAGCAGCGCGTGGCGATCGCGCGGGCCTTCGTCAACCGGCCCATGCTGCTGATCGCGGACGAGCCGACCGGCAACCTCGACCCGCAGACCTCGGTCGGGATCATGAAGCTGCTGGACCGGATCAACCGGACCGGCACCACCGTGATCATGGCGACCCACGACCAGAACATCGTCGACCAGATGCGCAAACGCGTCATCGAGCTCGAGCAGGGCCGTCTCGTACGCGACCAGGCGCGCGGCGTCTACGGCTACCAGCACTGAGCACCCAGCACTGAAAGGACGCCATGCGCGCCCAGTTCGTCCTGTCGGAGATCGGCGTCGGCCTCCGTCGCAACCTCACGATGACCTTCGCCGTCGTCGTCTCCGTCGCCCTCTCGCTCGCCCTGTTCGGTGGCGCGCTGCTCATGCGCGAGCAGGTCAGCACGATGAAGGACTACTGGTACGACAAGGTCAACGTCTCCATCTACCTCTGCGGCAAGGGCGACGCGGAGACGGTGGTCCAGTGCGCCAAGGGTGCGGTCACCGACCCCCAGAAGAAGGAGATCCTGGCCGATCTCAAGAAGATGGACGTCGTCGACACGGTGATCTACGAGTCGTCCGACGAGGCGTACAAGCACTACCAGGAGGAGTTCGGCGACTCCCCGATGGCGGGCAACATCACGCCCGACCAGATGCCGGAGTCCTACCGCGTCAAGCTGCACGACCCCACGAAGTACAAGGTCGTCGCCACGGCCTTCGCCGGGCGTGACGGGGTGCAGTCGGTACAGGACCAGAGAAGCATCCTGGACAACCTCTTCGGTCTGATGAACGGCATGAACGTCGCCGCGCTCTTCGTGATGGCGCTGATGCTCGTCATCGCCCTGATGCTGATCGTGAACACGGTCAGGGTGTCCGCGTTCAGCCGACGGCGCGAGACGGGCATCATGCGGCTCGTCGGCGCATCCGGCTTCTACATCCAGATGCCGTTCATCATGGAGGCCGCGTTCGCCGGCCTCATCGGCGGCGTGCTGGCCTGCGTCATGCTGCTGGCCGGGCGCTACTTCCTGATCGACGGCGGTCTCGCCCTCCAGGACAAGCTGAACCTGATCGACTTCATCGGCTGGGAGGCCGTCCTCACCAAGCTCCCGCTGGTTCTGGCGATCGGCCTGCTGAT
Organism: Streptomyces sp. NPDC005761; assembly: GCF_040630635.1. Taxonomy (NCBI): domain Bacteria; kingdom Bacillati; phylum Actinomycetota; class Actinomycetes; order Kitasatosporales; family Streptomycetaceae; genus Streptomyces; species Streptomyces sp. NPDC005761. Next base: position 59,524 of record NZ_JBEXXX010000009.1, read on the forward strand.
GCCCGCAGTTGCCGCTCTCTTCGCGCTGCGCAAGTACCTCAAGGTGTGACATGTGCCCCGTGGGGCGCGCGGCCAACGGGCCGTGCGCCCGCGGGGCGTTGTCCTAGACTCGGCGCCATGCCGGGCCCTGAGTACCGTTTCGGGCCCCGCGGCGTTCGCCGCGGGGCGGCCCTGACATTGGTCTTCGCCGGCGTGCTCGCGACGGCCGCCGCCACCGGTTCGCTGCCGCGTGGAGAGGGGCGGAGCGCCGAGGTGGAGACCCGGTCCGTCGCCGCTTCCGCCGACCGCGACGCAGTGGCCGACGCGGCCGCCGAGGCCGTTGCCGACGGCAAGTCCGGTACCGAGGCCGCCGAGGAGGCCGTCAGCCGCAGCGGTGACCGCTGGGGCGCGGTCTACGACGAGCGGGAGTACCAGGAGTTCGAGCAGGCCCTCGACGGTTCGTACACGGGTGTCGGGCTCGCCGCCAGGCGTTCCGCCGACGGGCTGGTCACGGTCACCCGGGTCCAGCCGGGCAGCCCCGCGCAGCGGGCCGGGATCCGGGCCGGGGACCTGCTGCGCACGGTCGACGGCCACCGTGTCGACCGGCGGCCCGTCTCCGACGTCGTGGCACTGCTGCGGGGCGACCGAACCGACGCGGCTGCCGGGACCACCGTCGTGCTCGGCGTCCAGCGGGGCCCCGTCACCCGGACCGAGACGCTGCGGCGGGCCCGGCTGACCACCGAGGCCGTCTCCGTGCGGCGGCTCGGACCGCGCCGTTCCGATTCCTCCGCACCTGTGCTGATCGAGGTCGACTCGTTCACCAAGGGATCCGGCACCGCGGTCCGCGAGGCGGTCCGGACGGCTCCGGCGGGCGCCGGTGTGCTGCTGGACCTGCGCGGCAACTCCGGGGGTCTCGTCGCCGAGGCCGTCACCGCCGCTTCCGCGTTCCTGGACGGCGGCCTGGTCGCCACGTACGACGTGCACGGGGAGCAGCGCGCCCTGTACGCCGAGGACGGGGGCGACACCGAGCGCCCCGTCGTCGTCCTCATCGACGGCGGGACCATGAGCGCGGCGGAGCTCCTGACCGGCGCCCTGCAGGACCGGGGCCGGGCGGTCACCGTCGGTTCGCGGACCTTCGGCAAGGGGTCCGTCCAGATGCCGAGCAGGCTCGCGGGGGGCTCCGTGGCCGAGCTGACCGTGGGGCACTACCGCACCCCGGCGGGCCGCAGCGTCGACGGCCGCGGCATCACCCCCGACCTGGCGGTGGGCTCACGGGCCCAGCAGCGGGCCGAGACAGTATTGAGTGGCCTCGGGGGTGGGTCGTAGTGCGAAAATGGCCGCACTATGGCTAAGGAAAAAGACACCGGGCGCAAGATGGTCGCGCAGAACAAGAAGGCGCGCCACGACTACACCATCCTCGACACCTACGAGTGCGGTCTCGTCCTGATGGGGACCGAGGTCAAGTCGCTGCGCATGGGGCGGGCCTCCCTGGTGGACGGCTTCGTGCAGATCGACGGCGGCGAGGCGTGGCTGCACAACGTCCACGTCCCGGAGTACGTCCAGGGGACCTGGACCAACCACTCCGCCAAGCGCAAGCGCAAGCTGCTGATGCACCGGGCCGAGATCGACAAGCTGGAGTCGAAGTCGCAGGAGACCGGTCACACGATCGTGCCGCTCGCCCTGTACTTCACCAACGGCCGTGTCAAGGTCGAGATCGCGCTGGCGAAGGGCAAGAAGGAGTACGACAAGCGGCAGACGCTGCGCGAGAAGCAGGACACGAGGGAGACGAACCGGGCGATCTCGGCGGCCCGCCGCCGTCAGCGGAGCGCCTGAACACCCCGCGCCGGCGGCTGTCGTCCGGTGCGGCAGGAATACGCTGGCATCGTCGTGCGTTGGTCACGTACGATGGCACTGCACCCCACGGGGTGTGTACCACCTTTGAAAAATCAACATGGGGATGATCGGTTTCGACAGCGGATGTCGAAGCAGGGGAAGCGAGTCGAGGAAGCGGCAATGATCTCGTAAACCATATGTCGCAAACAATAATCGCCACTTCTAAGCGCGATTCCTCCGCCTTCGCCCTCGCTGCCTAATTAGCAGCTGAGCGAAGACTCTGCGGAGTGTCAGCCCGGGGGTGATCCCGACCCGGATCCTGGCATCAATTAGGGATCTAAACTTCTAGGCCCGGTCACGGGGCCTAGAAGGAAATCAAACAGTGACTGGGCCTGTCGGAGGCTTGTTCGCGTGACCTCCGGGGCCGAGAAAAGCGTAGCGAACTGCACTCGGAGAAGCCCTGGTTCCGCACCGTTGGACGCGGGTTCGATTCCCGCCATCTCCACAATTCCCATGTGAACGAGGACCCCACCGCCACCGGCGGTGGGGTCCTCGTTTTTTGCTGCCCGGACCGTCGCGGAACGTGACCGGCGCTCACTGATGGGCGTGCGCCCCCGGCGTGCGATCGTGCACCGTGCTCCCACGCCTCGGACGACCCGACCCCACAGGGGCAGCGCCCGCACCACGGTTCGAAAACAGATGTATCTCTCATGATGAACAAGACCCGTCCGCGGGGTCGGACTGTCGTCGGCGTGCGCTACATTCATGGCCCGGGTGCACTGTGGTAGGGGGCGCGTGGACAGGGTGGGGGCCCGGTCCGACGACGCACAGACGGGCAGTTGCGCGCACCCGATCCTGAGTGGGGGAAGTGCGTACAACAGTGGAAACTTGGCGTGAAGGTGCCCGTGCGGGACACACCCACGAGCCCAACGAAGTCACCATCCAGCTCGACGGACTGGGACGACAGCTCTCCGAACTGCTCCCGGAACCCGGGGTTCCGGAGGGCTCCGACGGTCCGGTCTTCGTCGACGAGAGCGGCCGGCGCAGCAAGACGCTCCGGCGGCTCGGCTGGGTCCTGGCCGCGATCTGCGTCGGCTACGCGGTGACGCTCGTCGTCGCCCTGCTCGGAGGCAACTCCAGCGCCCCCTTCCTGCCGCTGTCCGGCCAGGAGGAACACCGCAAGGCGGAAGAAGTGCGGACGCCGGTCACACCGGGGGAGACCCCGGGCGCCCAGGTCTCACCCGGTACGACGCCCGGCATCTCGGCGTCCACCGCTCCGCAGACCGGACAGAGCCCGGCCGCCCCGGGCGACGCCGCCGGCTACGGCAGCTCCACGGCCTCCGGTGCCGGATCCTCCGCCTCGGCCGACGCCGTACCGTCCGCGCGGCAGACCACCACGGGATCGAGCGCCGCCGGCGGCGTGCCGGGTGGTGAGACGTCCGCCTCCGCGCCGGCCGCCGAGACCGGGACGGCGAGCGCCGATCCGGAGGCCACGTCCCCGGGTCCTGCGACCTCACCGGCCACCACACCTGATCCCCCTGTGCAAGAGCAAGAAGGCGCCAGCTAAATGACCAACCCCGCCCCGCGGGTCAGGCACAACCGTAAGAAGCAGAGCCGGCGGCGCAGACTTCCCATGCGCTACATGCTGCCGTTCCTGTTCCTCGTTGCCCTGCTCGCCATGTTGATGCTGCGCGGCTACGTGCACAGCGAAATCCTCGCGGACCACCGGATCCAGCCACCCGCGGCCACCGACCGGGTGCCCGAGCAGGTCCTGGACGGCGGCCCCGTCATCGACGCGCGCAGCACCACCGAGCCCGCCAAGACGCTGCGCATCCCCGACCGCCGGATCGTGCTGACCTTCGACGACGGACCCGACCCGGTGTGGACCCCCCGGGTGCTGGACAAGCTGAAGGAGTACGACGCGCACGGCGTCTTCTTCGTCACCGGCACCATGGCCTCCCGCTACCCCGATCTGGTCGAGCGCATGGTCAAGGAGGGGCACGAGGTCGGGCTGCACACCTTCAACCACCCCGACCTCTCCTACCAGTCCACCGGCCGCATCGACTGGGAGCTGTCACAGAACCAGCTGGCCCTGGCGGGCGCGGCAGGCATCCGCACCTCCCTGTTCCGGCCGCCCTACTCCTCGTTCGCCGACGCCATGGACGACAAGTCCTGGCCGGTCACCCAGTACGTCGGCAGCCGCGGCTACCTCACCGTCGTCAACAACACCGACAGCGAGGACTGGAAGCGGCCCGGGGTCGGCGTCATCAGCAAGAACGCCACCCCGAAGAACGGCAAGGGTGCGATCGTCCTGATGCACGACTCGGGGGGCGACCGGTCCCAGACCGTGGCCGCGCTCGGCCACTTCCTGCCGAAGATGCAGGACAAGGGGTACGAGTTCACCAACCTCACCCAGGCCCTCGGCGCCCCCAGCGCGCACACCCCGGTCACCGGGTACGCGCTCTGGAAGGGCAAGGCGTTCGTCTCCGCCGTGGAGGTCTCGGAGCACATCACCGACGTCCTGGTGGTCGGTCTCGCGGTCATCGGGGTGCTGGTCCTGGCCCGGTTCGGCCTGATGCTGCTGCTGTCCTTCGCGCACGCCCGCCGCGTCCGCAAGCGGGACTTCAGCTGGGGCGAGCCGCTCACCCGCCCGGTGACCGTCCTGGTGCCCGCGTTCAACGAGAGCAAGTGCATCGCCAACACGGTCCGCTCACTGGTGGCGAGCGACTATCCGCTGGAGGTCATCGTCATCGACGACGGCTCCACGGACGGCACCGCGGACCTCGTCGACAGGATGCGGGTGCCGGGCGTCCGGGTGGTGCGGCAGCGCAACGCGGGGAAGCCCGCCGCACTGAACAACGGCATAGCCCACGCCCGCTACGACATCATCGTGATGATGGACGGCGATACGGTCTTCGAGCCGTCCACCGTCCGCGAGCTCGTGCAGCCCTTCGCCGACCCCCGGGTCGGGGCCGTCGCGGGCAACGCCAAGGTCGGCAACCGCGACTCACTGATCGGCGCCTGGCAGCACATCGAGTACGTGATGGGCTTCAACCTCGACCGGCGGATGTACGACATGCTGCGCTGCATGCCCACCATCCCCGGCGCGGTCGGGGCGTTCCGCCGCGACGCGCTGAACCGGATCGGCGGCATGAGCGAGGACACCCTCGCCGAGGACACCGACGTCACGATGGCCCTGCACCGGGACGGCTGGCGCGTCGTGTACGCGGAGAACGCCCGCGCCTGGACCGAGGCCCCGGAGTCCGTGCAGCAGCTCTGGTCGCAGCGCTACCGGTGGTCGTACGGCACGATGCAGGCCATCTGGAAGCACCGCCGCGCGGTGATCGAGCGCGGCCCGTCCGGCCGTTTCGGCCGCGTCGGGCTGCCGTTCGTCGCCCTGTTCATGGTCGTGGCCCCGCTGCTCGCGCCGCTCATCGACGTCTTCCTCCTGTACGGGCTCGTCTTCGGCCCCACCGAGCAGACGGTCGTCGCCTGGCTCGGCGTCCTCGCGGTGCAGGCCATCTGTGCCGCGTACGCCTTCCGGCTCGACCGGGAGCGCATGACCCACCTGCTCTCGCTGCCCCTCCAGCAGATCCTGTACCGGCAGCTCATGTACGTGGTGCTGCTCCAGTCCTGGATCACCGCCCTCACCGGCGGCCGGCTCCGCTGGCAGAAGCTGCGCCGCACCGGGGCCGTGGAGGCGCCGCGTTCGGCGCCGAGCCAGGGAACCGGACGCAGCACCGACCGGAGGACCGTCGCGTGACGTACCCCAGCCCCACCCCGCCCGGCTCCGGCCCGCGCGAGAACCACGGACCGTACGAGCAGCCGGGTCAGCAGTACCCGCAGTACGGGCCGGGTCAGCCCTACGCGCCGGCCGGTCAGCCCTATCCGCAGTACGCGCCGGTTCAGCCGTACGACCGTTACGCTCCGGTGGCCCAGCCGCTGCCGCCGCAGGCCCCGCCGACCCGGCCCCTGCCTCAGCAGGCTCTGCCGGACCGGGCGGCGCCGCCGCGTGAGCCGGACGCGCCGGTCTCCGCGGCCCCGGGGGCCGAACCCGGGACCGGGCCCAGGAAGCCGGTCCGGGACCGCTACTTCGACCTGCTCCGCGCCCTCGCGCTGTTCCGCGTCGTGCTCTACCACCTCACCGGCTGGGCCTGGCTGCCGATCGTCTTCCCGTCCATGGGCGTCATGTTCGCCCTGGCGGGCAACCTCATGGCCCGTTCGCTGAAGCGGCCCGCCGCACAGGTGATCCGCAGCCGCGTCCGCCGGCTGCTGCCGCCGCTCTGGCTGCTCGGTGCGATCGGGGTCACCGGCATGGTGCTCCAGGGCTGGGGGCCGGACGCCGACGGGCACCCCGGCTGGTGGTGGACCCATCTGCTGCTCTGGATCCTGCCGCTCAGCGATCCGCCGTTCGCCGAGGAGCTGCCGGGCGTCCACGGTTTCCTGGGCGAGTCCTGGGGGGCCGAGCTCGCCGGGCCCCTCTGGTACATCCGCGCATACCTCTGGTACGTCCTGATGTCACCGCTGATCCTGCGGGCGCTGCGCAAGATGCCGTGGCCGACCATGCTCGCCCCTCTGGTCCTGGCTTTCGTCATGTCCCAGGAGGTGCTCTCGACCCCGGAGCGCATCGACTCGGCGATCACCGACTTCAGTACGTTCGGCGCCTGCTGGGTGCTCGGGATGGCGCACCAGGAAGGGATCCTGAAACGGATGCCCTCCTACCTTGTGCCGTCCCTCGCCCCGGTCATTGCCGCGCTGGGGCTGTGGTGGGCCTCGCACGAGGGGTTCCGGGCCGGGTTCGACCTGGACTCCATTCCGCTGGCACAGGCCCTGTGGTCGTTCGGCTGTGTCCTGCTCCTGCTGCACTACAGCCCGTCGTGGACCGAGTGGCCCAAGCGGCTGCAGGCCTGGGACACCACGATCACCCTGCTCAACTCACGCGCGGTCACGGTCTACCTCTGGCACAACGTCTGCATCCTCGCCGCCGCGACGATGTACGACCGCCTGTGGGCCGTCGACGTCATCGGCGAGAACGTCCCCTGGCTGCTGGAGAGCTGGGTACCGGTCCTGATCTTCGCCTGGGCGCTGATCGCGGTGTGCATCCTGGCGTTCGGGTGGACCGAGGACGTCGCGGCGAAGCGCCGGCCGCAGCTGTGGCCGAACGGCGCCCCGAAGCGGAGCCGGCAGCGCGGCGGTGCGCCGGACCGGTCCGGGCGGAAGCCGGCCCGCGTCCGCTGACCACCGTCTCACGGGGCCGGCCCCGGCCCCGTGAGAGCAAGGTTGCGCACCGGTCACCTCACGGCACCACACGGAAACGCGCGCTGCATAGCGTCGGGGACAACACCCCGACCACCCGTGGAGGCGCGTGATGGCTGGCCGTTGGATCGAGCACTGGGAACCCGAGGACGAGACGTTCTGGCGGGAGAAGGGCGAGCGGATCGCCCGCCGGAACCTCTGGTTCTCCGTACTCTCCGAACACATCGGGTTCTCCATCTGGACCCTGTGGTCGGTGATGGTCCTGTTCATGGGGCCGGAGTACGGGGTGGACCCGGCCGGTAAGTTCTTCCTGATCTCCACCGCGACGCTGGTCGGGGCCCTGGTACGGGTTCCGTACACCTTCGCCGTCGCCCGGTTCGGCGGCCGGAACTGGACCGTGTTCAGCGCGTTCACCCTGCTGGTCCCGACGATCGCCGCCTTCGTCGTGATGGAGCCGGGGACCTCGTACGGCACGTTCGTGGCCGTGGCCGCGCTGACCGGCATCGGCGGCGGCAACTTCGCCTCCTCGATGACGAACATCAACGCCTTCTTCCCGCTGCGCAAGAAGGGCTGGGCGCTCGGACTGAACGCCGGAGGCGGCAACATCGGGGTGCCCGTCGTGCAACTCGCCGGATTGCTCGTGATCGGGACCGCGGGCGCCATGCACCCGCGGATCGTGCTCGGCGCGTACATTCCGCTGATCATCGTCGCCGCTCTGTGCGCCGCGCACTTCATGGACAACCTGGCACCCGTGCAGAACGACACCGGGGCCGCGAAGGACGCCGTGCGCGACCCGCACACCTGGATCATGGCGGTGCTCTACATCGGCACCTTCGGCTCCTTCATCGGCTACAGCTTCGCCTTCGGACTCGTCCTGCAGACCCAGTTCGGCCGGACCCCGCTGCAGGCCGCCTCGCTCACCTTCGTCGGCCCGCTGCTGGGCTCGCTCATCAGGCCGGCCGGCGGCTGGCTGGCCGACCGGTACGGAGGCGCCCGGATCACGCTGGCGAACTACGCGGCCATGGCCGCGGCGACCGGCGTCGTCGTATACGCCTCCGGCATCGAATCGCTCACCGTGTTCCTCATCGGCTTCACCGCCCTGTTCGTCCTCACGGGGCTCGGCAACGGATCGACGTTCAAGATGATCCCGGGCATCTTCCACGCCAAGGCGATCGCCCAGGGGCTGCGCGGCGAGGAGGCTGCGGCCCAGGGACGGCGGCTGTCCGGCGCGGCGATGGGGCTCATCGGCGCGGTGGGCGCACTCGGCGGGCTCGCCATCAACCTCGCGTTCCGGCAGTCCTTCCAGACCTCGGGCACCGGAACGGCGGCCTTCTGGTCCTTCCTCGCCTTCTACGGAGTGTGCTTCGTGCTCACCTGGGCGGTATACCTTCGCCGTACCGAGGCCGTTCCGGCGAAGCCCCAGCTCAGCTACGCCGAAGTGTGAGGACGACGACCCGGGGACCTCTCGATGTCGGGTGACGTAACGGGCGGGAAATATGGGTGAACCGAGCCTGTCACGCTTCGTTGGCAGGCTCGGACCTCCGCACCATTGAGCAGCAGCGGGACGAGAGCCGGGTAGACCATATGCACGACGACGAACAGCACGGGCCCCTCGCGGGCTTCACGGTCGGTGTCACCGCCGCGCGCCGGGCGGACGAGCTCGCCACCCTGCTGAGGCGGCGGGGCGCCACCGTGGTGCACGCGCCCGCCCTGCGGATCGTGCCGCTCGCCGACGACAGCGAACTGCTCGCCGCCACCAAGGAACTCATCGACGTCGTCCCCGACGTGGTCCTCGCGACCACGGCCATCGGCTTCCGCGGCTGGATCGAGGCCGCCGACGGCTGGGGCATCGGCGAACAGCTGCTGGACACCCTGCGCGGGGTCGAACTGCTGGCCCGCGGACCCAAGGTCAAGGGAGCGGTCCGCGCCGCCGGGCTGACCGAGACCTGGTCGCCCGCGTCCGAATCCATGGCGGAGGTGCTGGAGCGGCTCCTGGAGGAGGGCGTCGAGGGCCGCCGCATCGCCCTCCAGTTGCACGGCGAGCCCCTCCCCGGCTTCGTGGAGTCGCTCCGCGCGGCCGGCGGCGAGGTCGTCGGCGTCCCCGTCTACCGCTGGATGCCGCCCGAGGACATCGCCCCCCTCGACCGGCTCATCGACATCACCGTGGCGGGCGGCCTGGACGCGCTCACCTTCACCAGCGCCCCGGCGGCGGTCTCCCTGCTGCGCCGCGCCGAGGAACGGGGCCTGCTGACGGAGCTGACAACCGCTCTGCAGGGCAGCGTCCTCTCGGCCTGCGTCGGACCGGTCACCGCACTCCCGTTGCAGGACCGCGGCATCGACACCGCCCAGCCCGAACGATTCCGGCTCGGCCCGCTCGTCCAGTTGATCTGCCGCGAACTGCCCTCCCGGGCCCGGACCCTGCCGATCGCCGGCCACCGTGTCGAGATCCGTGGCCACGCCGTCATGGTCGACGACGAACTGCGCGCGGTGCCGCCCGCAGGCATGGCCCTGCTGCACACCCTGGCCCGCAGGCCGGGCTGGGTGGTGGCCCGCGCCGACCTGCTGCGCGCCCTTCCCGGCAGCGGTACGGACGAGCACGCGGTGGAGACGGCGATGGCCCGGCTGCGCACCGCCCTCGGGGTGCCCAGGCTGATCCAGACGGTCGTCAAGCGCGGTTACCGGCTGGCCCTGGACCCTGCGTCCGACGCCAAGTACGCCGACTCCTGAGGGCCGCGGAAACCCTGTGCGGCTGCCGCGACCCGCGCCTACGGTGGGGAGATGAGTACGGAAAGCCACCGGGTCGACGCGGAGGTGCGGCTGCGTTCCGCGGCTCTCACGGACGCCGGCTCCCTCGCCGAGTCGCTGAGCCGCAGCCGTACCTACATGCGGCCCTGGGAGCCGGTGCGGCCCGACGCCTTCTACACCGAGGAGGGGCAGCGCGAGCGGCTGGCCGGCGCGCTGGCGGACCGTGACGCGGGGCGTGCCATGCCATGGGTGCTCTGCGACGGGCAGGACCGCGCGATCGGTGCGTTCACCCTCAACGGCGTGGTGCGCGGGCCGTTTCGCAGCGCCGCCCTCGGATACTGGGTGGACGTGGACTTCGCGGGCCGCGGGCTGGCCACGGCGGCGGTGCGGCTCATCTGCGACCTGGCCAGGGACGAGCTCCGGTTGCACCGGATCGAGGCCGGGACGCTGCCGTACAACCTGGCGTCGCAGCGCGTGCTCGTCAAGTGCGGCTTCGAACAGATCGGCCTGGCCCCGGGCTACCTCCACATCGACGGCGCATGGCGTGACCACCGGCTCTTCCAGCGCCTCCTGCACCACGGAGCGGTGACCGGAGCCTGACGGCGCCCCGGCCTCGGCATCAGCGTTCGGGGACGGCTGCCCGCCGCGTGTGGCGGTGGCCCTCCCGCGGCCAGGGCGGGCGCGCGAGCAGTACCTCCACGAGGCCGTAACCGGCCTTCTCCGGTCAGCGTCCGGGGACGGCTGTCCGGCGCGTGTGGCGGTGGCCCTCCCGCGGCCAGGGCGGGCGCGCGGGCAGTACCTCCACGAGGCCGTAACCGGCCTTCTCCGCCACCCGGCACGACGCCTCGTTGTCCACCTGGTGCAGCAGGTCCAGCGTGACGAGGCCGTCCCCGGCGAACACCGTGAACGCCCAGGCCGTGAGCGCTTCCAGGGCTTGCGGGGCGATGCCGCGGCCGCGGGCGGGCGCCGCCGTCCAGTAGCCGACCTCGCCCGCACCCGGGCAGGGGCCGGACCGCACGAGGACGACGTTCCCGACCGGCCCGGCCCCGAGCGCCGTGTCCACCACCGCGAAGCTGTGGCGCAGTCCGGACTCCCGCCCCTCCGCCTGGTCCCTCAGCCAGCGCTCCGCCGCCGCCTCGTCCGCCACCGGGGCACGCGAACCGGCCCGTATCGCCGGGTCGCGGTACGCGTCCAGCAGGACCGTGACGTCGCCCGGCAGCCAGGGGCGGAGCACCAGGGAACCGGTCCGGAGCCGGTCGTCGCGCAGCTGCTCGTTCATCGGCTCATCGTATGAGGGGAGTTGTCGCGGCCCGCGCGGCAGGGGTTACGGCCGGGAGCCGCGGGGGGCACTCTGGTGGGGACGGCGACCGGACCCGAGGCGGTGGCATGCGCATGGCGACGCGCAAGGGCTCGTACGACTGGCGGTTCGACTCCGGGCGGCTCTGCCTGGACCTGGTCGCGACGGGGGCCGCGACCCCGGGAGCCGCCGACCCGCTGGACCTGCCCGAAGGGCTCGCCGACTGGCTGGTGACCGCCGGCGCCGTACCCCGGGGCACCCGGCTCGACACCGTGGACGCCCACTGGCTCGTGCGGTTCCGGCAGCTCAGGAGCGCCGTGGACCGACTGCTGACCGCGCAGCTCGGGGGGCGCGGGGCGGACGGCGCCCTGGAGTGCGTCAACGCGCTCGCCGCCGGCGCCCCGCCCGGCCCGTGCGCCGTGCGCGCCGGTAACGGGGCTCTGGTGCGCGGCCTGAGCACCGAGCCCGGCTGCGACGCGCTGCTGGCGGCCGTGGCACGGGACGCCGTGGAACTCCTCACCGACCCCGTCGCCCTGGCCGGGCTGCGCCGCTGCGAGGGCGACCACTGCCGCCGCGTCTACCTGGACACCTCACGCGGCCGGCGCAGGCGCTGGTGCTCCAGCGAGGTCTGCGGCAACCGCGAACGGGTCGCCCGGCACCGGCGGCGCCACACCGGACCGGCGGGGGCCCGCGCCGACCGCGAGGCCCCGGGCCCGTAAAAAAACTTGGACACGCGTTGAATGGATCGCCCCGCATCCCCGTATCGATGGCCAAGGAGCTCGACAGGGTCTCGACCGGGAGGTTCGGGTGCGCAAGGATGCGGCCGTGGCCGATGACCGTCCGCACAGGGCCCGGCATCGCGGTGGGCCGCCCGCCTCAACCTCCGCCGTCCCCGACGAGGAGCTGATGCGGGCGCTCTACCGCGAACATGCCGGACCTCTGCTCGCGTACGTCCTGCGCCTCGTCGCCGGCGACCGACAGCGCGCCGAGGACGTGGTGCAGGAAACGCTCATCCGTGCCTGGAAGAACGCCGGTTCGCTCAACAGGGCCACCGGTTCCGTCCGGCCCTGGCTGGTGACGGTCGCCCGGCGCATCGTCATCGATGGCCACCGAAGCCGGCAGGCCCGGCCGCACGAGGTCGACCCGTCGCCACTGGAGGTCATTCCCGCGGAGGACGAGATCGACAAGGCGCTGTGGCTGATGACGCTCTCGGACGCGCTCGAAGATTTGACCCCGGCCCACCGGGAAGCATTGGTCGAGACCTACTTCAAGGGCCGTACGGTCAATGAGGCTGCCGAGGTGCTCGGGATACCCAGTGGCACGGTGCGCTCCCGGGTCTTCTACGCACTGCGTTCGATGAAGCTCGCACTCGAGGAGAGGGGGATCACGGCATGAGCGACCACGATTGGGAGCCCTTCGGGCCCCGGCAGGCCGGTCCCTCCGGTCCCTCAGGGCCCTTCGCGCCCCCCGACGGCCCCACGGACGAGGCCGGACACGACGCGGCGGGCGCCTACGTCCTCGGCATCCTGGACGACGCCGAGACCGCCGCCTTCGAGGCACATCTGGCCCGCTGTGCCCGCTGCGCCGCCCACCTCGACGAGTTCTCCGGCCTGGAGCCGATGCTCGCGATGCTCGCCGAGTCCCCGGCCGCCGTGCCCGGCGCCCGTCCGGTCCCGCACGTCCCCACACCGCCCGCGCCCCGGATGCTCGACACCCTGGTCGACGAGGTCGCGGCCAGGCGCGCCCGGCGCACACGGCGCGGAAGGTATCTGGTGGCGGCGGCAGCGGCACTGATCATCGGCGGCCCGGTGGCCGCCGTGATGGCCACCGGCAGCGGCACGAGCAGCGTCGAAGCGGCCGACCCGCACCCCACCAGCCCCGCCGAGGACGCCTTCTTCCACCACATGAAGGAGAAGGCGCAGGCGACCGACCCCGTCACCGCGGTCGATGCCACGGTCGGCATGGAGCCGAAGGCCTGGGGCACGCACACCGTGCTGGAGCTGAAGAACGTGAAGGGCCCGCAGAAGTGCCGGCTGGTCGCCGTCTCGAAGACCGGCGAGGAGGAGGTCGTCACCTCCTGGGCCGTACCGAAGTGGGGGTACGGCATCGCGGACTCCACCCACCCCACCGCCAGGTACCCGCTCTACGTCCACGGCGGGGCGGCCATGGACCGGGCCGACATCGACCACTTCGAGGTCCGTACGTTCGACGGCGAACGGCTGGTGAGCGTCGGCGTCTGAGGTCCGGCCGAACCTCCCACCGGGCCACCGACACGCAATCGATATCGCCGCGCGCAAGATCGATGCCTGCGGCAGGTGCGCTACGGCCCCCCTTCGCATAGGGTTGACGGCTGCCCAATGCACGTCAGAAGGGGGCCTCGGTGGCCGCGCAGGATGCCGCTGTCGATTCGTTGCGGGACCGGGAAATCGGTGTCGAGCAGGAACATCTCGACCGTGTTTACCACCGCCTCGAGGAGAAGATCCACGAGGCAGAATTTCTCATGAAGGACGCCGTCAAGCGCGGCCAGGTGGGTACACCGGGAGCGCTCGCCGAACGTGACGCCCAGGTGTTCCGTGCCGGAATCCACCTCAACCGGCTGAACAACGAGTTCGAGGACTTCCTCTTCGGGAGGATCGACCTGCTGCTCGGCAAGGACGGTGAGCGCGGCCCGGACGGCGCCTTCACCTCCGTCGAGCCGGCAGACGACGCCGTACGGGAGGACAGCACCGCCGACATCGCCGAGACGCTGCACATCGGCCGGATCGGGGTCCTCGACTCCGACTACGCGCCGCTGGTCATCGACTGGCGCGCCCCGGCGGCCGCCCCGTTCTACCGCTCGACGCCGAAGGAACCGGGCCGGGTCGTACGGCGCCGGGTCATCCGCTCCAAGGGCCGCCGGGTCCTCGGGGTCGAGGACGACCTGATGCGTCCCGAGCTGACCGCGTACCTGGGCGGCGACACGCTCCCCGTCATCGGGGACGGCGCGCTGATGGCGGCGCTCGGACAGGCCCGCAGCCACACCATGCGGGACATCGTCTCCTCCATCCAGGCCGAGCAGGACCTGGTGATCCGGGCCCCCGCCGCCTCGGTCACCGAGGTCTCCGGCGGTCCCGGCACCGGCAAGACCGCGGTCGCCCTGCACCGGGCCGCGTACCTGCTCTACCAGGACCGGCGGCGGTACGCGGGCGGCATCCTCGTCGTCTCGCCGACGCCGCTGCTGGTCGCGTACACCGAAGGTGTGCTGCCCTCGCTCGGCGAGGAGGGCCAGGTCGCGATCCGCGCGGTCGGCTCGCTGTCCGACGAGGCGGCCGGCCCCGAGGGCGCCACCACTTACGACGAACCGGCCGTCGCACGGATCAAGGGCTCCTCCCGGATGCTCCACGTACTGCGCAAGGCGGCCCGCGGGGCGCTGGAACAGCCCGTGGCCCGGCCGGCGGCCCAGGAGGGGCAGCTGGCCTTCGGAGAGGCCGATCAGGCCCCCCAGGACGCCGGTACCCCCACCCGGCTCAGGGTGGTGGCCTTCGGCGCCCGGGTCGAGCTGCACGAGGACGAACTGCGGCGCATCCGCAACAACGTCCTCAGCGGCACGGCACCCGTCAACCTGCTGCGCCCGCGCGCCCGCAAGCTGCTGCTCGACGCCCTGTGGAACAGGTCGTCGGGCCGGGGCCGCTACACCGACCAGGAGCTCGCGGCCGAACTGCGCTCGTCGTTCGACGAGGACGTCTCCACCGAGACGCCGTTCATCGAGTTCCTGAACGCGTGGTGGCCGGAGCTCACCCCGCGCGGGGTGCTCGCCGCCATGGCCGACGAGAAGCGGCTCGCCCGCTGGGCGCGCCGCACCCTCAACCAGGGCGAGGTGCGCCGGCTCGCGCGCTCCCTGAAGCGCCTGGACGCGGAGGGCCGCGGTCCGCTGTCGGTCCACGACGTGGCGATCCTCGACGAGCTGCAGACTCTGCTCGGGGCGCCGCACCGGCCGAAGCGCAAGCGCGAGTTCGATCCGCTGGACCAGCTCACCGGTCTCGAGGAGCTGATGCCGCAGCGCGAGGAGACCCAGTGGGAGCGGGCCGAGCGGCTCGCTGCGGAGCGCACCGAGTACGCGCACGTCATCGTCGACGAGGCACAGGACCTCACGCCCATGCAGTGGCGGATGGTCGGCCGCCGAGGCCGGCACGCCACCTGGACGATCGTCGGCGACCCGGCGCAGTCCTCCTGGTCCGATCCGGACGAGGCCTCGGCGGCCCGTGACGAGGCGCTGGGCAGCCGCCCGCGCCGCAACTTCACGCTGACCGTCAACTACCGCAACCCGGCGGAGATCGCCGAGCTGGCCGCCAAGGTCCTGGCGCTCGCCATGCCGGGCATGGAGTCCCCTGCCGCGGTCCGCTCCACGGGAGTGAAGCCGCGCTTCGAGACCGTGCGGGACGGCGATCTGGCCGGCACCGTGCGCGACGAGGCCCGGCGGCTGCTCGGCGAGGTGGACGGCACGGTCGGCGTCGTCGTCGCGATGAACCGGCGGGCGCAGGCCCGCGGCTGGCTCGCGGAGCTCGGCGAGCGCGTGGTCGCGCTGGGCAGCCTGGAGGCGAAGGGCCTGGAGTACGACGCCACGGTGGTCGTCTCGCCCGCGGAGATCGCGGACGAGTCCCCGGCGGGGCTGCGGGTGCTCTACGTGGCGCTGACGCGGGCCACCCAGCAGCTCACGGTCGTCTCGGGGGATCGGGACCTGCCCGACGAGGACGGTGTGCCGGACCTGCTCAGGGACTGACGGACCCCGTCCGAGGGGGCGCCGAAGCAAATTTTCGGTCAACCTGCGCTGGGGGAATCACTTCTCCGGGGGGTTTGTTAGCCTGGAGTCGGCACCGGCTCGATCCAAGCCCCCGGGCCCAACCTTCGTCGCTTCGAGCGACCACTTGCCGCGAGGCGAGCATGGCGGGTCGGTGCCGCTCAACTGAAGAAGACAGACCCGCGTCACCCTCCGGTGGCGTGGGTCTGTTTCTGTTTACGGGGTCGGCGGGGGTTCCGTCGCGGGCCTCATATCTCGTATGGTGGAAAACACTTTCCGGAGCGTGGCAGTCATTACCGGCTACCCGTCGGTAGGTGCGAATATCGGAAGGCGTGTCCGGGGCGAGAGTTCCGGCCATGCGTAGCAATGAAGCTAAGGAAAGCGAAGGACTCGGCCATGGCAACGGCGCCCAGCGTCTCGTACTCGATGACGGTCAGGCTGGAGGTGCCCGCGAGCGGCACAGCGGTCTCCCAGCTGACCACGGCCGTGGAGTCCTCCGGTGGCTCGGTCACCGGCCTCGACGTGACCGCTTCCGGCCACGAGAAGCTGCGGATCGACGTCACGATCGCCGCTTCCTCCACCTCTCACGCTGACGAGATCGTCGAAGGTCTGCGGGACATCGAGGGCGTCGTCCTCGGCAAGGTCTCCGACCGTACGTTCCTGATGCACCTCGGCGGCAAGATCGAGATGGCGTCGAAGCACCCCATCCGCAACCGTGACGACCTCTCGATGATCTACACCCCGGGTGTGGCCCGGGTCTGCATGGCGATCGCCGAGAACCCGGAGGACGCCCGGCGCCTCACCATCAAGCGCAACTCCGTCGCAGTCGTGACGGACGGCTCCGCGGTGCTCGGCCTCGGCAACATCGGCCCGATGGCCGCCCTCCCCGTCATGGAGGGCAAGGCGGCCCTCTTCAAGCGCTTCGCGGGGATCGACGCCTGGCCGATCTGCCTGGACACCCAGGACACCGACGCGATCGTCGAGATCGTGAAGGCGATCGCCCCCGGCTTCGCGGGCATCAACCTGGAGGACATCTCCGCGCCGCGCTGCTTCGAGATCGAGGCACGGCTGCGCGAGGCCCTCGACATCCCCGTCTTCCACGACGACCAGCACGGCACCGCCATCGTCGTCCTGGCCTCCCTGACCAACGCCCTGCGCGTGGTGGGCAAGGGAATCGGGGACGTACGGGTCGTCATGTCCGGCGCCGGAGCGGCCGGCACGGCCATTCTGAAACTGCTCATCGCCGCGGGCGTCAAGCACGCGGTCGTCGCCGACATCCACGGTGTGGTGCACGCCGGCCGCGAGGACCTGGTCTCCGCACACGCCGACTCGCCGCTGCGCTGGATCGCCGACAACACCAACCCGGAGTCCGTCACCGGCACGCTCAAGCAGGCCGTCGTGGGCGCCGACGTCTTCATCGGCGTCTCCGCCCCGAACGTCCTGGACGGCGACGACGTCGCGGCCATGGCCGACGGAGCGATCGTGTTCGCGCTTGCGAACCCGGACCCCGAGGTCGACCCGGCAATCGCTCGCCGGACGGCGGCAGTTGTGGCGACCGGCCGTTCGGACTTCCCCAACCAGATCAACAACGTCCTGGTCTTCCCGGGCGTCTTCCGCGGCCTGCTGGACGCTCAGTCCCGCACCGTCAACACGGAGATGATGCTCGCCGCCGCGCGCGCCCTCGCCGACGTCGTGGCCGAGGACGAGGTGAACGCGAACTACATCATCCCTTCGGTCTTCAACGACAAGGTCGCCGGAGCGGTCGCGGGAGCGGTCCGGGACGCCGCCAAGGCGGCCGGCGCGGCTGTGACGGGCCCCACGTCCGTCTGATGTCCGGCGCGTCGCGGGTCGCGGCGCCCCAAACGCCCCTTTAGGGTGGGCGGGCGACGCATCCCACAGAGCCCCGCATCAGGTGCGGACCGCTTTTGGGGAGTCGACGGAACGTCACCACGACGAGGCAGTGGTGCTTTTCGTGTGACTCCGGAGGGTGCCGGATTGGCTTTCCCGCCGCAGGTGGGGGCAGGATGCTTTCCCAAGGACTTCGTCCGGGGGAGACCCCACGGGGCGCGAAGGTCTCAAAATTCGGACCCGGGTCCGGGGACTGTCCGAGGGCCCTGGCAGCATCGGCTTCGATCTCACGCCTCACAGGCAAGAAGAACACGGGAGTAACAACATGAACCGCAGTGAGCTGGTGGCCGCCCTGGCCGACCGCGCCGAGGTGACTCGCAAGGACGCCGACGCCGTGCTGGCCGCGCTCGCCGAGACCGTCGGTGAGATCGTCGCCAAGGGCGACGAGAAGGTCACCATCCCCGGTTTCCTGACCTTCGAGCGCACCCACCGTGCCGCTCGCACCGCTCGTAACCCGCAGACCGGCGACCCGATCAACATCCCGGCCGGCTACAGCGTGAAGGTCTCCGCGGGCTCGAAGCTCAAGGAAGCCGCCAAGGGTAAGTAAGGCCCCTGAGCACGACGAAGGGCGGTCACCCCGACCAGGGTGGCCGCCCTTCGGCGTACGGGCCGCAGAACGCCGTTCAGGGCCCTGAGGCGCGTTCCCGGGGGCGCGGGGCCCCCGGGAACACCTCGTCAGACCAGCGAACCGCCCGGCAGCTCCACCTTCGCGCCGAGCTTCTCCAGCTTCTCCATGAAGTTCTCGTAGCCGCGGTTGATCAGGTCGATCCCGTGCACCCGGGACGTCCCCTGGGCCGCCAGGGCGGCGATCAGGTACGAGAAACCGCCGCGCAGGTCCGGGATGACCAGATCCGCGCCCTGCAGCTTCGTCGGCCCGGAGACGACCGCGGAGTGCAGGAAGTTGCGCTGGCCGAAGCGGCAGTCGCTGCCGCCCAGGCACTCGCGGTAGAGCTGGATGTGTGCGCCCATCTGGTTGAGCGCCGAGGTGAAGCCGAGCCGTGACTCGTACACCGTCTCGTGGACGATCGACAGGCCGGCGGCCTGTGTCAGCGCCACGACCAGCGGCTGCTGCCAGTCGGTCTGGAAGCCGGGGTGCACGTCCGTCTCCAGCGCGATGGCGTTCAGCGCGCCGCCCGGGTGCCAGAAGCGGATGCCCTCGTCGTCGATCTCGAAGGCGCCGCCGACCCGGCGGAAGGTGTTCAGGAACGTCATCATCGAGCGCTGCTGGGCGCCGCGGACGTAGATGTTGCCCTCGGTCGCCAGTGCCGCGGAAGCCCAGGAGGCGGCCTCCAGGCGGTCCGGGAGCGCCCGGTGGGTGTAACCGTCGAGCCGGTCGACACCGGTGATCCGGATGGTCCGGTCGGTGTCCATGGAGATGATCGCGCCCATCTTCTGCAGTACGCAGATGAGGTCCTCGATCTCCGGCTCCACGGCCGCGTTGGACAGTTCGGTGACGCCCTCGGCGAGCACCGCGGTCAGCAGCACCTGCTCGGTGGAGCCGACCGAGGGGTACGGCAGCCGGATCTTGGTGCCGCGCAGCCGCTGCGGCGCTTCCAGGTACTGGCCGTCCGCCCGCTTCTCGATCGTCGCGCCGAACTGGCGCAGCACGTCGAAGTGGAAGTCGATCGGCCGTCCGCCGATGTCGCAGCCGCCGAGCCCCGGGATGAACGCGTGGCCCAGCCGGTGCAGCAGCGGGCCGCAGAAGAGGATCGGGATGCGCGACGAGCCCGCGTGGGCGTCGATGTCGGCGACGTTCGCACTCTCGACATGGGTGGGGTCGAGGATCAGCTCACCCGGTTCGTCACCCGGACGGACCGTCACGCCGTGCAGCTGCAGCAGCCCGCGCACCACCCGCACATCGCGGATGTCGGGCACGTTGCGCAGCCGGCTGGGCCCGCTGCCGAGCAGCGCGGCGACCATTGCCTTCGGCACCAGGTTCTTGGCGCCTCGGACGCGGATCTCGCCCTCCAGCGGGGTTCCGCCGTGGACAAGCAGGACATCGTCTGTGCCGGTCATGAATCTCGCGTTCCGGAGTGGTCGGGCAGGGGGCCAATCGAAAGGGTAATGGCCAGGCACCCCCCTTCCGTAAGAGAGCGGGGGGTGTACGAACGTCATGAATCCGCCACAACACGCTGTGCTCCCCGAATCTTGCGGAGGGTGACCATCCGGATCGGTGGCCGGGCCGTGCGCTCCTCGTGCACCCGTGCGCCCTGAGCTGCGCTCGGGCACGGTGCGCGACGAGAGGGTCACTTGGCCCCCGCGAAGGCCGAAGATGCGGGATCATTTCTGCCATGACCGAGGTGTCCTCGCTCACAGGGCGACTGCTCGTGGCCGCACCCGCCCTGGCGGACCCGAATTTCGACCGCGCGGTGGTGCTGCTCCTCGACCACGACGAGGAGGGCTCGCTCGGCGTGGTCCTGAACCGCCCGACCCCGGTCGGCGTCGGTGACATCCTCGCGTCCTGGGCGGAGCTGACCGGGGAACCGGACGTGGTCTTCCAGGGCGGCCCCGTCTCGCTCGATTCGGCGCTCGGGGTGGCGGTGATCCCCGGCGAC
The DNA here is from genome assembly GCF_040630635.1 of Streptomyces sp. NPDC005761. NCBI lineage: Bacteria > Bacillati > Actinomycetota > Actinomycetes > Kitasatosporales > Streptomycetaceae > Streptomyces > Streptomyces sp. NPDC005761. The sequence goes on from NZ_JBEXXX010000009.1 coordinate 79,874, forward strand.
GAGGGCCCGCTCGGCTGGCGCCGGGTGTACGGGGCGATCGGGCTGGTGGACCTGGAGGCGCCCCCGGAGCTGCTGGCCGCGGCCCTCGGCTCGCTGCGGATCTTCGCCGGCTACGCGGGCTGGGGCCCCGGCCAGCTGGAGGCGGAGCTGTCCGAGGGCGCCTGGTACGTCGTCGAGTCGGAACCGGGCGACGTCTCCTCGCCGCGCCCGGAAAGCCTCTGGCGGGCGGTCCTGCGCCGCCAGCGCAGCGAACTGGCCATGATCGCCACGTATCCGGACGACCCTTCGCTGAACTGATGCCCGGGCTTTCAGTACGCTTGGCTGTTATGAGCACTCTTGAGCCCGAGCGCGGGTCAGGCACCGGAACCCTCGTGGAGCCGACACCTCAGGTGTCGAACGGCGACGGCGACCACGAGCGCTACGCCCATTACGTCCAGAAGGACAAGATCATGGCGAGTGCCCTGGAGGGCACCCCCGTGGTCGCGCTGTGCGGCAAGGTCTGGGTACCGGGGCGCGACCCCAAGAAGTACCCGGTCTGCCCCATGTGCAAGGAGATCTACGAGTCCATGGGCGCCGGCGGCGACAAGGACAAGGGCAAGGGCGGCAAGGACAAGAAGTAGCCCCACGCCACCAGGAGCAGCCCGGAAGAGCCCCCGGGGCACGCAGCAGCGTGCCCCGGGGGCTCTTCCGTGTGCGGGACCGCCGGCGTTGCACGGGCTGCGTCCGCGGGTCACAGAGTGGTGGAGACCACTTGTCGGCGTCATGGTCCGGACCTACCCTCCTGCAAGTTGTGCAGAACGAAACGCGCGTTGCACATGTTGCAACGCCTACCGGTAGGGGTTCCCGGATGAAGTTTTCTGCCCGAATCGCCGCCCCGGCCGCGGCGCTTGTGCTGGCCGGCCTGACTGCCACCGCCTGCGGTGCGCCGCAGACCTCCGACACCGGCGCCAAGGGGGACGAGAAGACCGGCACGCTGCGCGTCTGGCTCTTCCAGGAGGTCGGCAACAAACCCAAGGAGAAGGTCGTCGACGCCGCGGTCGCCGAATTCGCGAAGACCCACAAGGGTGCGAAGGCCGAGATCGAGTACATCCCGGTCGAGACCCGCGCCCAGCGCGTCAAGGCCGCGTTCAACGACCCCGGGAGCGCACCCGATCTCATCGAGTACGGGAACACGGACACCGCCGGCTACGTCAAGGACGGCGGACTGGCCGACGTGAGCGCGGAGTTCGCGGCCTGGGACGAGGCCAAGGACACCGACCCGACCGCCAGGCAGTCCGTGACGGTCGACGGCAAGGTCTACGGGGCCCCGCTCTTCGTCGGCGTACGGGCGCTGTACTACCGCACCGACGTGTTCGAGGAGCTGGGCATCGGCACGCCCAAGTCCCAGGCCGAGCTGATATCCACCGCGAAGAAGATCCACAGGAAGAGGCCGGACCTGTACGGGCTCGCGGTCGGCGGCGCGTACACCTACGGCGCGATGCCGTTCATCTGGGCCAACGGCGGCGAACTGGCCGACGGGAGCGGGAGCGCGTACAAGGCGGCCATCAACAGCGAGAAGGCGCGCAAGGGCATCGAGGCCTACACCTCGCTCTTCGGCGACACCAACTGCCCGGCCGCCAAGTGCGCCGCGATGGGCGGCAACGCGACCGTCACCGCCTTCGCCTCCGGCAAGGCCGCCATGGCCATCGGCGGCGACTTCAGCCACACCGCGGTCGAGGCGGGCGCGGTCAAGGGCAAGTACGCCGTCGTGCCGCTGCCGGGCGTGGCCGAGGGCTCCGTGGCCCCGGCGTTCGCCGGCGGGAACAACATCGGTGTGCTCAGGAGCACCGGGCACCGCACCCTCGCCGTCGACCTCATGAAGGCGCTCACCGGCAAGGCGACGCAGTCCAGGATGTTCGACTCGATGGGCTTCCTGCCGACGTACACGGACGTGCGGACCGAGGCGGCGAAGCGGGAGCCGTTCGTCGAACCGTTCGTCAGGACGCTGGGCGCGGGGGCCAGGTTCGTCCCCGCCTCGCCGGCCTGGGGACAGATCGACTCCTCGCTGATCCTGCCGACGATGTTCCAGGAGATCGTCAGCGGCCGTAAGGACGTGGCGAAGGCCTCGGACGACGCGGCGAAGAAGATGGACGCGGCGTTCACCGACGCGGGCTGACGATGACGGCGAACAGTACGGCGTACGAAGCGCCCCCCGTACCCGGAGCGGACGGCCCCCCTCCCCGCCCGCTCCGGCGCCGCCGCGCGGCCTCACCGGCCGGGCGGCCCGGCTGGACCCCCTGGCTCTACCTGCTGCCCGCGCTCGTCCTGATCGGCGGGCTGCTGGTCTACCCGATCTACCAACTGGGCCTGATCTCCTTCCTGGAGTACACCCAGGCCCAGGTCAGTGGGGGTGAGCCGGCCACCTTCCAGGGCTTCGGCAACTACGCGACGCTCTTCCACGACAGTCAGTTCTGGCAGGTGCTCCTGGCCACGGTGGTCTTCGCCGCGGCCTGTGTGCTGGCCACGCTGCTGACCGGCTGCTCCCTGGCCGTCCTGCTGACCCGGGTGCGGGCGGTGCCGCGGCTGGCGCTGATGACGGCCGCGCTCGGCGCCTGGGCAACACCTGCGATCACCGGCTCGACCGTCTGGGTCTTCCTCTTCGACGCCGACTTCGGGCCCGTCAACCGGGTGCTCGGGCTCGGCGACCACTCCTGGACGTACGGGCGCTACAGCGCCTTCGCGCTGGTGCTCCTCGAAGTCCTCTGGTGCTCCTTCCCGTTCGTGATGGTGACCGTGTACGCGGGCATCAGGGCGATCCCCGCCGAGGTACTGGAGGCGGCCGCGCTGGACGGGGCCTCGCAGTGGCGGATCTGGCGGTCGGTCATGGCGCCGATGCTGAGGCCGATCCTGGTCGTCGTCACCATCCAGTCGGTCATCTGGGACTTCAAGGTCTTCACCCAGATCTACGTCATGACCAACGGCGGCGGCATCGCCGGTCAGAACCTGGTGCTCAACGTGTACGCGTACCAGAAGGCGTTCGCGTCCTCGCAGTACAGCCTCGGCTCGGCCATCGGTGTCGTGATGCTGGTGATCCTGCTGGCCGTCACGCTCGTGTATCTGCGCCTCGTGCGGCGCCAGGGGGAGGAACTGTGAGCCTGTTGTCCCTGTCGCGCGTCCGCCGGCCCGGCCGGCTCGCCGCCGAGGCCGCGGCCCTGCTGATCGCCGCCGCCGTCGCCTTCCCGCTGTACTGGATGGTGCTCTCCGCCATCAAGCCGGCGGGCGAGGTCCAGTCCGCGCACCCGCGCCCGTGGACGCTGTCGCCGTCCCTGGACTCCTTCCGCCGGGTCTTCCAGCAACAGGACTTCGGGCGCTACTTCCTGAACAGCCTGCTCGTCGCCGGCACGGTCGTCGTGGTCTCCGCGCTGGTCGCCTTCCTGGCGGCGACGGCGGTGACCCGGTTCAGGTTCCGCTTCCGGACCACGCTGCTGATCATGTTCCTGGTCGCGCAGATGGTGCCGGTCGAGGCGCTGACGATCCCGCTGTTCTTCCTGATGCGGGACTTCGGCCAGCTGAACACGCTCGGATCGCTGATCCTGCCGCACCTGGCCTTCTCGCTGCCGTTCGCGATCTGGATGCTGCGCGGTTTCGTCAAGGCCGTCCCGGAGGCCCTGGAGGAGGCCGCCTGCATCGACGGGGCGAGCCGCACCCGCTTCCTGTGGCAGATCCTCTTCCCGCTGGTCTTCCCCGGGCTGGTGGCGACCAGCGTCTTCTCGTTCATCTCGACCTGGAACGACTTCCTGTTCGCGAAGTCCTTCCTCATCAGCGACACCTCCCAGTCGACGCTCCCGATGGCGCTGCTGGTCTTCTTCAAACCCGATGAGAACGACTGGGGAGGGATCATGGCAGCCTCGACGGTGATGACCGTTCCCGTGCTGGTCTTCTTCGTACTCGTACAGCGACGCCTGGTCTCGGGACTGGGCGGAGCGGTTAAGGACTGACGACATGGACATGGAACTGATCCCGGCGCCCGTGAGCGCCGGCGACCAAGGGCGGTGCGGGTTCCTCCTGGATCCGTCCACCACCATCGACGCGGCGTCGGGCACCGAGACCACCGGACGGTGGCTGCGCGCCACGCTCGGCGCCGCCTTCGGCCTCCCGCTCGCCCCGGGCGCGGAGGGGGACGCGCGCGCCGTACGGCTGCGCATCGACCCGTCCTTGGCGCCCGAGGGCTACCGGCTGACCACCCTGCCCGACGAGAGCCTCGCGATCACGGGCGGCAGTCCCGCCGGGGTCTTCTGGGGCGCGCAGACGCTGCGCCAACTGCTCGGGCCGCACGCGTTCCGCCGGGCACCGCTCGGCGGCCCCACCACGCACGCCCTCGGGTTCACGGACATCGAGGACCGGCCGCGCTTCGGCTGGCGTGGCCTGATGCTCGACGTGGCACGGCACTTCCTGCCGAAGGACGACGTCCTGCGCTACCTCGACCTCCTCGCCGCCCACAAGCTGAACGTCTTCCACTTCCACCTCACCGACGACCAGGGCTGGCGCGTCGAGATCAAGCGCTACCCGCGCCTGACGGAGGTGGGCGCGTGGCGGTCGCGTACGAAGTACGGGCACCGGGCGTCCGAGCTCTGGGACGAGACCCCGCACGGTGGTTACTACACGCAGGACGACATCCGCGAGATCGTGGCGTACGCCGCCGAGCGGCACATCCGGGTCGTCCCCGAGATCGACATCCCGGGCCACTCGCAGGCCGCCATCAGCGCCTACCCGGAGCTGGGCAACACCGATGTCGTCGACACCGCCGCGCTGACCGTGTGGGACAACTGGGGTGTCAACCCGAACGTGCTCGCGCCCTCCGACCACACCCTGCGCTTCTTCGAGGGCGTCTTCGAGGAACTGCTGGAGCTGTTCCCCGCGGACGTGTCGCCGTTCGTCCACGTCGGTGGCGACGAGTGCCCCAAGGACCAGTGGAAGCAGTCACCGGCCGCCCAGGCCCGCATCGGGGAACTCGGTCTCGCCGGCGAGGACGAGCTGCAGTCCTGGTTCATCCGGCACTTCGACAGCTGGCTCACCGCGCGCGGGCGGCGGCTCATCGGCTGGGACGAGATCCTGGAGGGCGGGCTGGCCGAGGGGGCGGCCGTCTCCTCGTGGCGCGGGTACGCGGGCGGCATCGCGGCGGCCCGGGCCGGGCACGACGTCGTGATGTGCCCGGAGCAGCAGGTGTATCTGGACCACCGTCAGCACGGCGGCCCCGACGAGCCGATGCCCATCGGGTACGTCCGCACGCTGGAGGACGTCTACCGTTTCGAACCCGTGCCGCCGGCCCTCTCCGAGGAGGCGGCCCGTCATGTCCTCGGCACCCAGGCGAACGTCTGGACCGAGGTCATGCAGAACCGGGACCGCGTCGACTACCAGGTCTTCCCCCGCCTCGCGGCCTTCGCCGAGGTCGCCTGGTCGGCGCTGCCCGCCCCCGCGGAACGGGACTTCGCGGACTTCGAGCGCCGAATGGTCACGCACTACGCGCGACTTGACGCGCTCGGCGTCGGCTACCGGCCGCCGGGCGGTCCGTTGCCGTGGCAGCGGCGCCCCGGAGTCCTCGGACGGCCGATCGAGGGAACACCCCCGAACGTGTGAGTCCGGACGCGCTCCGGTTGCCGCCACCACCGTCCCCGAGGCCGTGGTGGCGGCGCCGTTCGCGGGGGAGTTCCGCCCGCGGCAGCCGTCGCCCGCAGGAGCGGACAAGTCGTACAAGCGCGTTGAACAGTGGCAATTCACGCTCTACGCCGAAGAGGTGTGAAACGGGACCATTCCCCTGGTCGGGGACGGATACACCCTTCGTGGACCCTCGCGTCGGGACGGTCCGAAGATGTGCCAGAGTTGCCACGTCCAGGCTTCGAGCACGTACCGTACGGCGAAACAGACGGGACAGCCGGGACACCGGGAAGGGGCAGCTGGGTTGACCACGCACGCACCGCAGGCGACGCAGTCCGTCACGCTGCCTGCCTCGCTGGACGAGGCCGTGGCGGCACTCGGCGCCATGCCCGCCGCCGTCCCCGTGGCAGGCGGCACGGACCTGATGGCGGCCGTCAACAAGGGGCTCCTGCGCCCCTCCGGACTGGTCGGCCTCGGCCGGATCAGCGAGCTCCGCGGCTGGCACTACCAGGACGGCCACGCCCTGCTGGGCGCCGGTCTCACCCACGCACGCATGGGGCGCCCCGACTTCGCCGCCCTCATCCCCGCGCTCGCCGCGTCCGCGCGCGCGGCCGGGCCGCCGCAGATCCGCAACGCCGGAACGCTCGGCGGCAACATCGCGACCGCCGCACCGACCGGCGACGCGCTACCGGTGCTCGCCGCTCTGGAGGCCGAGCTCGTCATCGCGGGCCCCGGCGGTGCACGCCGTGAGATCCCGGTCTCGCACCTGCTGGCGGGCCGCGAGATGCTGGAGCCCGCCGAGCTGATCGGCTTCGTCCGCGTCCCTCTGCTGCACGCCCCGCAGGTCTTCCTCAAGGCGACCGGACGCACCGGCCCCGGCCGTGCCACCGCATCCGTCGCGATCGTGCTCGACCCGGCCAGGCGCGGAGTGCGCTGCGCGGTCGGCGCCATCGCGCCCATGCCGTTGCGACCGCTCGAGGCCGAGCGCTGGATCGCCTCACTGATCGACTGGGACGGCGAACGCGGCCTGGCCCCCGACGCGCTGGCCGCCTTCGGCGAGTACGTCGCCGCGGCCTGCATCCCGGACCAGGCACCACCCGCCGACGGGGGTCAGGCGCCACCGCTGCCCCCCGCCGTACTGCACCTGCGGCGCACCGTCGCCGCGCTGGCCCGACGCGCGCTGGGGAGGGCACTGTCATGAGCAACGAGGACCACGCCGACCGGCGCGGGGGCTGGGAGCCGACCCCGCAGGGCGGCGAGTACGACGCCGAGGCCACCGCCTTCGTCCACCTGCCGCCCGAGGACCTGGCGAACGTGCCGCTGGCCGCACCCGGCCAGGGGTACGTGCCGCCGATGATCCTTCCGCTGACCCCCGCGGCCGGTCTCGACCCGGCGGCCACCGGCAGCTGGGTCGTCCAGACGCCGGACCAGCAGGACCAGCAGGGCTCCGGTGCGGAGCCCTCGCCCGCCGCGGTGCACTGGCCGGACCCGAACCAGCAGCAGACGCCGTACGGATACCCGCAGCCAGGTCCGCAGGCGCCCCAGGAGTACCCGGAGCAGGAGTACCCGGAGCAGTACACCGGGACCCCGGCCGCCACCGGCCAGTGGGACTTCGCCGAATCCGGCGGCCCCACCGAGGCGTCCGGTCACACCGGGCAGTGGACGATCCCGGTCGCCGACGGCGAGCTCCCGGAGGAGTCCGGCGAGTTCTCCGCCTCCGCGCTCGCGGCCGGCTGGTACGCGGACCGCACCCCGCCGGCCACGCTGCCGGGCGGTGCGCCCGCGCCGTGGGCGACGCAGGAGCCGCAGCCCGGCTCCGGGGACACCCCCGCGCTGGGGACGGACCTCGGCCCGCTGCCGGAGCCCGCGGCCGAGGCGCCGGGCGACGACCCCGTGGCCGAGCCCGGCCCGGACCCGGTCGCCGACGACGTCGCGGCCGATTCCCCGGGGACGCCGGACGCGCCCGAGGACGCGCAGCAGACCGTCCCGGACCCGCCCGAGGCGGCAGCCCCGGACGAGGAGGTCCCGGACGACGCGGCTCCGGACGACGCGGCAGTCGCCGAGGCCCCGCCCGCCCTGCCCAGCGAACACCCGGCCGCCTCCTACGTGCTGCATGTGAACGGCGCCGACCGGCCCGTCACCGACGCCTGGATCGGCGAGTCGCTGCTCTACGTACTGCGCGAGCGCCTCGGCCTCGCCGGTGCCAAGGACGGTTGCTCACAGGGCGAGTGCGGCGCCTGCAACGTCCAGGTGGACGGCCGTCTCGTCGCCTCCTGCCTGGTCCCCGCGGCCACGGCGGCGGGCAGCGAGGTCCGTACGGTCGAGGGCCTGGCCGTCGACGGCGAGCCGTCCGACGTCCAGCGCGCCCTGGCGGACTGCGGCGCCGTCCAGTGCGGCTTCTGCATCCCCGGCATGGCCATGACCGTGCACGACCTGCTGGAGGGCAACCACGCCCCCAGCGAGCTGGAGACCCGCCAGGCGCTCTGCGGCAACCTCTGCCGCTGCTCCGGCTACCGCGGCGTGCTCGACGCCGTGAACGAGGTCATCGCGGGCCGGGAGGCCGCCACCGAAGCGGCCTCGGCACCCGCACAGGAATCCGCGGAGCCGGACGAGGCCCGCATCCCGCACCAGGCGGCGCCGGGCGCGGGTAGTGTGCAGGCCCATCTGCAGGACGGAGGCATGGCGTGACCAACGACGCGGCCACCGCGACGGGCGCCACCCACACGGCGATCAGCATCCCGTCGCTGGACGGCCCGAACGGCCCCGGCACTGAGCAGCCGCTGCTCGGCCTCGGCGCCTCCCTGCCGCCCGCCGACGCCCGCGCCAAGACCGAGGGCACCTTCCCGTACGCCGCCGACCTGTGGGCCGAGGGACTGCTCTGGGCGGCCGTGCTCCGCTCCCCGCACCCGCACGCCCGCATCCTGTCCATCGACACCACGGGCGCGATCGGGATGCCCGGCGTGCGCGCGGTCGTCACCCACGAGGACGTCCCCGGCGAGAAGTCCTACGGCCGCCGCGTCGTCGACCGCCCCGTCTTCGCGTCCGACCTGGTCCGCCACCACGGCGAGCCGATCGCCGCGGTCGCCGCCGACCACCCGGACACCGCCCGGCTGGCCGCTGCCGCGATCACCGTCGAGTACGAGGTGCTGGAACCGGTCACCGACCCGGAGAAGGCCTTCGCCGCCGAGCCGCTGCACCCCGACGGCAACCTGATCCGCCACATCCCGCTGCGCTACGGCGACCCGGAGATCACCGGCGAGGTCGTCGTCGAGGGGCTGTACCGCATCGGCCGTCAGGACCCGGCACCGATCGGCGCCGAGGCCGGGCTCGCCGTGCCCCGCCCCGACGGCGGCGTGGAGATCTACACCGCCTCCACCGACCCGCACACCGACCGGGACCTCGCCGCCGCCTGCTTCGGCCTCGAACCGGACCGCGTGAAGGTCGTCGTCACCGGGGTGCCCGGCGCCACCGGCGACCGCGAGGACCCCGGCTTCCAGCTCCCGCTCGGCCTGCTCGCCCTGCGCACCGGCTGCCCCGTCAAACTGGCCGCCACCCGCGAGGAGTCCTTCCTCGGCCACGCGCACCGCCACCCCACGCTGCTCCGCTACCGCCACCACGCGGACGCCGAGGGCCGCCTGGTCAAGGTCGAGGCCCAGATCCTCCTGGACGCCGGGGCCTACGCCGACGCCTCCTCGGAGTCCCTGGCCGCCGCGGTCGCCTTCGCCTGCGGTCCGTACGTCGTGCCGCACGCCTTCATCGAGGGCTGGGCCGTCCGCACGAACAACCCCCCGTCAGGCCATGTGCGGGGCGAGGGGGCGATGCAGGTCTGCGCCGCCTACGAGGGCCAGATGGACAAGCTGGCGGCCAAGCTCGGCATCGAACCTGCCGAACTGCGCATGCGCAACGTCCTGTCCACCGGCGACATCCTGCCCACCGGACAGACCGTCACCTGCCCCGCCCCGGTCGCGGAGCTCCTGCGTTCCGTACGGGACTTCCCGCTCCCCTCGCTGCCCAAGGACTCCCCGGAGGACGACTGGCTGCTGCCCGGCGGCCCCGAGGGCGCGGGTGAACCCGGCGCGGTACGGCGCGGGGTCGGTTACGCACTCGGCATGGTCCACATGCTCGGAGCCGAGGGAACCGACGAGGTCTCCACGGCCACGGTCCGCGTCCACGACGGAGTCGCCACCGTCATCTGCGCCGCGGTCGAGACGGGGCAGGGCTTCACCACACTGGCCCGCCAGGTCGTGCAGGAGACGCTCGGCATCGAAGAGGTGCACGTCGCGTCCGTCGACACCGATCAGCCCCCCGCGGGTCCGGCGACGCACGGCCGCCACACCTGGGTCTCCGCCGGAGCGGTCGAACGCGCGGCGAAGATGGTCCGCACCCAGCTGCTCCAGCCGCTGGCCCACAAGTTCGGCATGTCCACCGAACTGCTCCAGATCGCCGACGGCAAGATCACCTCGTACGACGGGGTGCTCTCCACGACCGTGACCGAGGCGATGGACGGCAAGGAACTCTGGGCCACCGCCCAGTGCCGCCCCCACCCCACCGAACCGCTCGACGAGTCCGGCCAGGGCGACGCCTTCGTCGGCCTCGCGTTCTGCGCGATCCGCGCGGTGGTGGACGTCGACATCGAGCTCGGCTCGATCAGGGTCGTGGAGATGGCCGTCGCCCAGGACGTCGGCCGGGTCCTCAACCCGTCCCAGCTGGCGACCCGGATCGAGGCGGGCGTCACGCAGGGCATCGGGGCCGCTCTGACGGAGAACCTCCGCAGCGCACGCGGCATCGTCCGCCACCCCGACCTGACCGGCTACGCCCTGCCCACGGCACTCGACGCCCCGGACATCCGCATCGTCAAGCTCGTCGAGGAACGCGACGTGGTGGCCCCCTTCGGCGCCAAGCCCGCCTCGGCGATCCCGGTGGTGACCTCGCCGGCCGCGGTGGCCGCGGCGGTCCGCTCGGCCACCGGCCGCCCGGTCAACCGGCTCCCGATCAGGCCGCAGGCAGCCGTCGCCGCTCCCAAGTCCTGACCCCGGCCCGGCGCGGTGACGGAGGACATGGCCGCGCCGGGCCGGTCGAGGCCACCATGGGTGGATGCACCCTTCTGAAGCGGACCGCCCCGACACCGGGCCCACCCTGGCGCAGCTCCTCGCGCTGATCGCGGCCGGGACGCTCGATGTCGTCGCGGCACCGCGCGGCACCGGCGTGCGCGTGTCCGACGTGGTGCTGCACGACCCGGGCGAGGAGAGGGACGAAGAGACGTGGGCGGCCACCGGGCTGGTCCTGCTGGCCGTCGGTGTCGATGCCGCCTCCCCCGAAGCGGTCGACGTGCTGCGCGCCGCGGATCGCGCCGGAGCGGCGGCCGTGGTGATGCGCCGTGGCAGCCGGGGGCCCGGGGCGGCCCTGCTGGAGGCGGTGGAGCGCGGACGTACGGCGTTGCTGACCCGGCGGCCGGGGCAAGGCTGGACCGAGGTGCTCGGCCGGTTGCGGACGGCACTGGTGCACAGCTACCCGGACCGGTCCGCGGGCGGGGTGGACGGCTTGCGGCTGGGCGATCTGCCGGGCCTGGCCAACACCGTGGCCGACCTCGTCGGCGGCGCCATCACGATCGAGGACCCGCAGTCACGGGTGCTGGCCTACTCGCGCATGGACCACGAGCCCGATCCGATGCGCAGGCTCACGATCCTCGGCCAGGAGGTGCCGCGCTGGCGGGTCCTCGAACTGCGGGAGAGCGGCTTCTTCCAGGCCCTGTGGAACACCGATGACGTAGTGCGGCTGCCCGCCGACGACCGGTACGCCGAGCGGCTGGCCGTCGCGGTGCGGCACGGATCCGAGGTGCTCGGCTCGATCTGGGCCGCCGCCGACGGGCGGCCGCTGGCCGAGGACGCGGTGGCGGCGCTGCGGACGGCGGGCCGCGCCGCGGTTCCGCATCTGTCGCACCACCGGACGTGGGGCCGGGCCGCGGCCCGGGACCGCGAAAGCGCGGTGCACGCACTCCTGGCGGGCAGCGCACCGGCGGCACACGAGATCGGGATCGTGCGGGGCCGGGCGTACGCCGTGATGGTGGCGGAGGCGTACGACGGCCGGGAGCCCTCGCCGGGGGACGTCGGCCAACGGGTGCTCGACGTCCTCGCGCTCCAGGCCGCCGCCTACCGTCCGGGGTGTGTGACCGCGCGGTCGGGGCAGCGGCTGTACGCCCTGGTGCCGGCCGAGGACGGGGAGGCCGATCCCGCGCGCGCACTGCTGGCGACGGCCCGAGGGGTGCCGCGCGGCGTGGTCTTCGCAGGCGCCGGCCCCGTGGTGGCGGACCTGGCGGAGCTGCCCGGCTCGCGTGACGCCGCGGAACTGGTGGTACGGGTGCTGAGGGAGCGGGCCGCGCGCCTGCCCGCCGGCGGGACCGGGTCGGCGGTGGCGTCCTACGCGGAGGTGGCGGCCGAGGCGTCGGTGCTGCGGCTGCTCGACCGGGTGGAGCCGCTGTGGGCGGCCATGACCGGCCCGGTGCACGCGATGACCGAGCACGACCGGGCGCACGGCTCGCGATACGGCGACTCGGTCGCCGCGTACATCGACGCCTTCGGTGACACGGCCGCTGCCGCACGGCGTCTCCATGTGCACCCCAACACGCTGCGGTACCGGCTGCGCCGCGCCGGGGAGCTGTTCGGCGTCGACCTGGCCGATCCGGCCGTGCGGCTCCTGGCGGACGTGGGGCTGCGCCTGGGCCGGCGTGACGGGTGAGGTGGCGGCGGCGTCGGGTGATCCCTTTCATGATCATTAAGTTGTGGCGTCGGACAGGGGAAACGGCCAGGCACGGTCGCCACCGACGAAGACATGCCGGGCTCCGCACCCCGAAGCTGGGCACAACGGCCCGTGGCTCCACCAGCGCGGCGCATGAGCGGGCCCATCACGGAGGAGTGTGGTTCAGGTGACATCCGGTTCGGTCCCCCGGCGCAGGCGCGCCCGCGAGGCAGCCCTGGCCCGTGCCGTCGAGGACGGCCTGCTCGGCCCCGGCTCGCCCTTGGTCGGCCTCCTCGACGTCGACGGCGTGCTCGCCGCTGTGGCCGCTCTGAACGAGGCGTTCGAGGGACCGGCCACGGTCCACCACACGTTCGCGGCCAAGGCCTGCGGACTGGTGCCGGTACTGAGGCTGCTCGCCGAGGCGGGCATGGGCTGCGAGGTCGCCTCGCCCGGCGAGCTCGAACAGGCGCTCGCCGCCGGCTTCGGTCCCGAACAGCTGGTCTTCGACAGCCCCGCGAAGACGGTCGAGGAGCTGGAGTTCGCGCTGGAGCACGGCATCGCGATCAACCTGGACAACTTCCAGGAGCTGGAGCGCGTCGACCGCCTGCTGGCCGGCCGCGAACCGTCCGGCCCCATCGGGCTACGGGTGAACCCCCAGGTCGGCGCCGGCGCCATCGGGGCGATGAGCACCGCGACCGCGACGTCCAAGTTCGGTGTCGCGCTGCGCGACCCGGGGGCCGTGGACGCGGTCATCGACGCCTTCACCCGGCGCCCCTGGCTCGACCGCCTGCACGCGCACGTCGGCTCGCAGGGCTGCCCGCTGCCGCTGATCGCGCAGGGCGTCAGGGCCGCGTACGACCTCGCGGAGCGGATCAACGACCGGCTCGGTCACGCACAGATCACCGGCCTGGACATCGGCGGCGGCCTGCCCGTCAACTTCGCCGACGAGGACGACCGCCCCACCTACGCCGACTACGTCGCCGAACTGCGCGACGCCGCCCCCGGCCTCTTCGACGGCCGCTACACCCTCGTCACCGAGTTCGGCCGCTCGCTGCTCGCGAAGAGCGGCACCATCGGCTCGGTCGTCGAGTACACCAAGTCGTCCGGCGGCCGGCACATCGCGGTCACCCACGCCGGAGCCCAGGTGGCCACCCGCACCGTGTTCATGCCGGACGCCTGGCCCCTGCGCGTCGGCGTGTTCGACGCCGCGGGCCACCCCAAGGAGGGCCCGCTCCAGGTCGTGGACATCGCGGGGCCGTGCTGCTTCGCCGGCGACCTGACCGCGACCGCCCGCGAACTCCCGGCCATCGATCCCGGCGACGTGGTGGCGCTGTACGACACCGGGGCGTACTACTTCTCGTCGCACTTCTCGTACAACTCCCTGCCCAGGCCCGCCGTGTACGGCTATCGCACGGATTCCGCCGGGCAGGTCCGCCTCGCCCTCGTCCGCGAGGCCCAGAGCGTGCGCGAAGTGGTCGAGGAGAGCGGCCTCTCGCACGCGGACGCCCTGGTGGCGCTGTGTGCGGGCCCCCAGGAGCCGGACGCGGTGTCCACCGCCTTGACCCCCGCCGGACGCCGGACCGCCCGCCCCCGCTGAGCAGGGACGGGCGGGTACGGAGACCGTGACCGGATTCGAACCGGTGTAACTCGAGTTGCAGTCGAGCCCCTGAGCCTCTCGGGCACACGGTCGTGCGCTGGTGCGACATCCTGAAGGTAGGCCGGTGGCGGCCGGGCGTACAAGGGCGCGGCCCGCCGCGCAACGCGACTGCCACACGGCGTTCACGATCGCCGACGGCCGGCGTTATGCGGACCTACGACCAAGGGACGAGAACCGGAGGGACCCACGACAGGTCCCATCCCGAATTTCGGCCCTTACCCTTGGGCTCATGACCGCCCTGGAACCGCGTGACGCCGATGTCTCGCCCCGCCCCGAAGACATCGACACCACCCGGGGGACAGCCGCTGTCCCGACGCCGGAAGGCGTCCTGGGGCGGACCTACCGGGCGCTCAGCGTCGGCATCGTCTCCGTCGTGTTCCTGATCGCCTTCGAGGCGACCGCCGTGGGGACCGCGATGCCGGTCGCCGCCCGTGAACTGCACGGCATCCCGCTGTACGCGTTCGCCTTCTCGGCGTACTTCACCACCAGCCTCTTCGCCATGGTGCTGTCGGGCCAGTGGGCCGACCGGCGGGGGCCGCTCGCGCCGCTCGCCGCGGGGATCAGCGCCTTCGGGGCGGGGCTGCTGCTGTCCGGGACGGCGGGCAGCATGTGGATGTTCATCGCGGGCCGGGCCGTGCAGGGGCTCGGCGGCGGGCTGGTGATCGTCGCGTTGTACGTGGTGATCAGCCGGGCCTACCCGGAGCACCTGCGGCCGGCGATCCTGGCCGCGTTCGCGGCGAGCTGGGTGATCCCGTCCGTCGTGGGGCCGCTGGCCTCCGGAAGCGTGACCGAGCACCTGGGCTGGCGCTGGGTCTTCGTCGGCATCCCGGTCCTGGTGGTCTTCCCGCTGGTGCTCGCGCTGCCCGCGATCCGGCGGATGGCCTCCGGGCCCGCGGACCCGGAGGCGCCGGTGGAGCCGTACGACCGCCGGCGCATCGCGCTCGCGCTGGGCATCTCGCTGGGCGCTGGTCTGCTCCAGTACGCCGGGCAGGAGCGGAATTGGTTCTCCCTGCTGCCCGCCGCCGCCGGGGTGGCCCTGCTCGTCCCCGCGATCCGCGGCCTGCTGCCCCCGGGCACCGGCCGCGCGGCGCGGGGGCTGCCGTCGGTGGTGCTGCTGCGCGGGGTGGCGGCCGGGTCCTTCATCGCCGCCGAGTCGTTCGTCCCGCTGATGCTGGTCACCCAGCGGGGGATGTCCCCGACGATGGCGGGCCTCTCGCTCGCCGCCGGTGGCGGGACGTGGGCGCTGGGCTCGTACGTACAGTCCCGGCCGCGCCTGGAGCCCCACCGCGAGCGGCTGATGGTGGGGGGCATGGTGATGGTCGCCGCGGCGATCGCGGCGGCTCCGGCCGTGCTGATCGACGGGGTGCCGGTCTGGACGGTCGCCGTGGCCTGGGCCTTCGGCTGCTTCGGCATGGGCATGGTGATCGCCTCGACGAGCGTGCTGCTGCTGAAGCTGTCCGCGCCCGAGGAGGCGGGGGCCAACTCCGCGGCCCTGCAGATCTCCGACGGCCTCTCCAACGTCCTGCTGCTCGCCGCGGGCGGGGCGGCGTTCGCGGCGCTCGGCGGGGGAGCGGTGGGGGCCGTGCACGAAGCGGTGGAGGCCGGCGCGTCGGGCTCGCACCCCGGGGCGTTCGCGGTGGTGTTCCTGCCGATGGCGGGGGTGGCGCTGGTGGGGGCGTGGGTGGCTACGCGGGTACGGAGCGCGAAGTAGTACCAAGGTGACCCCTCTAATGGTACCGTTTCGGTATGGCAATGAACCTGCGTATGCGCGAAGACCAGCAAGAGGCGCTGAAGCTCCGGGCCGAAGAGGAGGGGCGGAGCATGCACGCCATAGTGCTTCAGGCGATCGACCGGTATCTGGAGGTCGAAGCGGACCGGGAGTCCGTGAAGCGGCTCGGAGCCAAGTACGCGGCGGGTCACGCCGACCTGCTGCGCCGGCTGGGGGAGTAGGTGAAGTATCTGACAGTCCAGGAAGTTCTGGACCTGGCGGAGCTGGCCTGTGCGGGGCAACAGGTCGCCGTACGCGACCTGGGCCTGCTGAGCTCGGCGGTACACCGCCCCCAGTCGGCCATGTTCGGCGTCGAGGCCTACACGGATCTCTTCCAGAAGGCTGCGGCGCTGCTGCAGTCGCTTGCGGTGAACCATCCTCTTGTGGATGGCAACAAGCGCATGGCCTGGATGTCCACAGTCGTGTTTCTCGACTTCAACGGGACCGAAATGCTCGACGTCGACCAGGACGAGGCGTACAAGCTCGTCATCGAGGTGGCGATGGGCAGTCTCGAGGACGTGGACCGGATCGCCGACCGCTTGCGGGCTTTGCGCGACGCCATGTGACCCCGGTCTCGCAGGGTCACGCGCCGGTGTCGTTCATACGTGGGTCCGGCCGGGGCACCGGTAAGGTGGCCCGGTTGTCGTATCGCGCAGGGGCCCGTCCCGGTCCGTGCGGACAGCACCACACGTACCCGAGAGACCCGAACCGGAGACCGTGACTACTACCGCCTCCCACCACCTCTCACCCGCCTTTCCCGGCCGCGCCCCCTGGGGCACGGCCGGCAAGCTGCGAGCCTGGCAGCAGGGCGCCCTCGAGAGGTACATCCAGGAGCAGCCGCGCGACTTCCTCGCCGTCGCGACCCCCGGCGCCGGGAAGACCACCTTCGCGCTGACCCTCGCCTCATGGCTGCTCCACCACCACGTCGTGCAGCAGATCACCGTCGTCGCGCCCACCGAGCACCTGAAGAAGCAGTGGGCGGAGGCGGCCGCCCGGATAGGGATCAAGCTCGACCCCGAGTACAGCGCGGGCCCCGTGAGCAAGGAGTACCACGGGGTCGCGGTCACGTACGCGGGCGTCGGTGTCCGTCCGATGCTGCACCGCAACCGGTGCGAGCAGCGCAAGACGCTCGTGATCCTCGACGAGATCCACCACGCCGGTGACTCCAAGTCCTGGGGCGAGGCCTGCCAGGAGGCGTTCGACCCGGCGACCCGCCGGCTCGCCCTCACCGGCACGCCGTTCCGCTCGGACACCAACCCGATCCCCTTCGTCGCGTACGAGGAGGGCAACGACGGCATCCGCCGGTCCTCGGCCGACTACACCTACGGCTACGGCAACGCCCTCGCCGACGGCGTCGTCCGCCCGGTCATCTTCCTCAGCTACAGCGGCAACATGCGCTGGCGCACCAAGGCCGGTGACGAGATCGCCGCGCGGCTCGGCGAGCCGATGACCAAGGACGCCATCGGGCAGGCCTGGCGCACCGCGCTCTCGCCCACCGGCGACTGGATCCCCAACGTCCTCAGCGCCGCCGACAAGCGGCTCACCGAGGTCCGCAAGGGCATCCCGGACGCGGGCGGGCTCGTCATCGCCACCGACCAGGAGTCGGCGCGCGAGTACGCCAAGATCCTCAAGAAGGTGACCGGCGAGAAGCCCACCGTCGTCCTCTCCGACGAGAAGGCCGCGTCGAAGAAGATCGACGCGTTCACCGAGGACGGATCACGCTGGATGGTCGCGGTCCGCATGGTGTCGGAGGGCGTCGACGTGCCGCGCCTGGCCGTCGGCGTGTACGCCACCACCATCTCGACACCGCTCTTCTTCGCCCAGGCGGTCGGCCGCTTCGTGCGCTCGCGCAGGCGCGGCGAGACCGCGTCCGTCTTCGTCCCCACCATCCCGATGCTCCTCGACTTCGCCAACGAGATGGAGGTCGAGCGGGACCACGTCCTCGACAAGCCCAAGAAGGGCAGCGACGAGGAGAACCCGTTCTCCGAGGAGGACAAGCTCCTCGCCGACGCGGAGAAGCTGGAGGACGAGGAGACCGAGGAGCAGCTGCCGTTCGAGGCGCTGGAGTCCGACGCGGTCTTCGACCGGGTGCTGTACGACGGTGCCGAGTTCGGCATGCAGGCGCACCCGGGCAGTGAGGAGGAGCAGGACTACCTCGGCATCCCGGGGCTGCTCGAACCCGACCAGGTACAGCTGCTGCTCCAGAAGCGGCAGACCCGGCAGATCGCGCACAGCAGGCAGAAGCCGGCATCGGAGGCCGACCTGCTGGAGAAGCCGGCCGAGGACCGGCCGGTGGTCACGCACAAGCAGTTGCTGGGCCTGCGCAAGCAGCTGAACACCATGGTGTCCGCCTACACCCACCAGAGCGGCAAGCCGCACGGCGTCATCCACACCGAGCTGCGCCGGGTGTGCGGCGGACCGCCGAGCGCGGAGGCCACGGCCGGGCAGATCGAGCAGCGGATCAAGAAGGTCCAGGAGTGGGCCACCCGCATGACGTGAGCCACAGGGGCGCCGCACGCACCGGCCCGGAGCGGGGACAGCCGTCCTCGCCCCGGGCCGGCGTCATGCGCGGGCCGCTACCAGACGAACGGAGCGGACTGGGCGGACGTCGCCACGCAGTACACGGTGGCGGACGTCGGGGACGAGGTCACGATCTTCAGCGACCAGTTGGTGGCGGTCGCGGGAGCGGACAGCACCACGGAATTGGTGCTGTTGCCGGCCGCCAGCGTCCCGGAGCTGAGCTTCAGCGGCCCCAGGGTGATCGGGTTGGGGTAACTCATGCCCGGGTTGGCCTTGGCGGAGAACTGGACCTGGCTGGTGACTCCGCCCGCGGTCTTGGAGACCTTGAGCGTCGTCGTGATGCTGTTCGGGTCGGCGCTGGAGCCCGCCGGCATCGTGATCGCCGAGGAAGTCAGCTTGACGGTCTTGGTGGTGCCGTTGTCGGCGGCGGTCAGGGTGGCGCTGCCGCTGCCCCAGGAGCCGCAGTCGAAGGTGGCGGTCGCCGTGGTCGGACTCACCGCGAACGAGGTCGGCGACGACAGGGCGAGCAGGGCGCCGGCCGAACACACCGCGGCCAGTGCCGGCGGTAAGTGTCTTCGGATGGGCTTACGGGTCGAAGAGATCGACATGACGGGTGGAACTCCTTCCGGTTCGAATTTCGCAGATGCGACGTCCAGTGCACGTGATGCATTCGGTGTACGTACGGATCTGCGTGCCGGGCCCGGCATGTCGGGTGCAGTGAAACGGTGATCTTCAAAGAAGTCAACAGGTGTGCGGAAAACGCCTGGGGAAATGCTTTTCGGGCATTTCGGAAAGGATCAATCGGCCTTCTCTTGACTTCTCTGCACGTGCCCTCCTCAATGTGCGCAATCAATGGTCCATGAAAGGGTGTCAGGTGATCCGACGACGAAGACCCGGCGTGACCGGTCTGCTCGCGGCCTGCTTCGTACTGTCCCTGGGCTGCGCGGGCGCCGCGGCCTCACCCGTCCCGCCCGGCAGTGCGTCGGGCGCGGCCGGGACCGTGACGCCGACCGTCCACTGCACCCTGCCCGCGGGCCAGGGCGAGGCGACCGGACCGCAGGACATGACCGTCGAACTGTCGCCCGCCGTCGTCGAACCGGGCGGCAAGGTGCACGCCAGGGTGACACTGGGCCCGTCCCCGGCCACCAGCGGCCTGGCCCTCGACGACGTCCCGACCATCCCCAGCCTGGACCTCGCGATGTCCGGCGGGGCCACCGGGACCGTCACCGTGCGGGGCCCGGAGATCACCATGGACATCCCGGCCGGGGTGCCCATCGAGATCCCCGCGTACGAAGGCGACTTCCTCGTCCCGGTGGGCGCCTCGGGCGAGATCACGTTCGCCCCGGTCCGTACGCTGACGCAGACCAAGGTGCTCGGATCGGTCTTCGAGACGCCCTGCGACATCGTCGGCGGCGGCGGGTCCGTCGGAACGGTCACCGCGGAGGGCTCGGCTTCGGAGCCCGCCACGCTGACCGCCCCCGCCGACCCGGTACGGCCGCACACCGAGGTGAAGCTGGGCGGCTCGGGATGGACGCCGGACGCCTCACCCGTACCGTCGCTGTGCGCGGTGGGCGGAGGCGGCTGCGACCCGCTGAAGTTCATCGCCCACACCCTGAGGATCGACTCCTACGGCACGCTCACCGGCACCGCGACCCTCGGTGAGGCCGGAGCGGTGCCCGACGGCCGCTACGAGGTGAAGGTCAACGACGGTGCGAAGGAGGCCACCGCCCCCCTCACCGTCGAAGCCGTCGCGGCCGGCGACCGGGAGATGGCACTGTCGGCGGACAGCGGCCCGGTAGGCAGCGTGATCACCGTCAGCGGCCGGAACTACAACCCGGACCGCTGGATCAACGTCATCGGCCTCGATGCGGCGGGCAGCACGCTCGACGACAGCGCGGTCTACGTCAAGAGCGGCACGGACGGCACCTTCGCCGTCGAATTCACCGTCATCTCCGACGCCGTCGCCGCCGTGCAGGCGGACGAGGGGAACGACCCGGCGACCGTACGCACCGTCCCGTTCACCGTCACCACCGGTGGCGGCGGGGGCGGCAGCACGGCCGAGCAGCAGCTGAGCACCCAGGTCAGGGCCGGAACGCTCTCCATGACCCAGGACGGTGACACCGTCGACTTCGGTACGACGGTCCTGGGCGAGGACGGCGGTGCGCAGAGGGCCCACCTCAACCGGGTGGAGGTGCGGGACGCCCGCGGCGTCAACAGCGGCTGGTCCCTGACCGCCACCCTCACCCCGTTCACGAGCGCCGACGGCGACACCATCCCGGCCGCCGCGGTGCGGTGGGCGCCGGCCTGCACGGCACAGGACGGGAGCGTGGGGGCGCCGGTCGCCGGATCGCCCACCGTGCTCGGGAGCGAGGCGGCGAGCCTCTGCCGGATGAATCCGGACGGATCACATCCGTTCACCGGCGGGAAGTTCGACGCCGAGGCGGGGCTCGCCCTCACCGTTCCCGAATTCACCCGGCCCGGAGATTACAGCGCCACCCTGACCCTGACCCTGCTGTAAAGGGTCGCCAGGGAAAGCAGTGACGACGCCCGTCTGTTCCGTACGGCAATGGAGCAGGCGGGCGTCCTCCATTTCGCATTCGGATGATTCACATTCCATTTCCTTTGGAGGAGCCGCATGTTCGCGCATCGCAGACCCGCCGGAAGACCGGGCCGCTCGGCGTGGCGCCGCGCCGTCGCCCTCGGCGCCGGAGCCGCGCTCGCCTGGACCGGGGGAACCGTCGCGCTCGCCCCCCTCGCCCACGCCGGCACCGTCACCCCGACCGTCCACTGCACCCTGCCCGCCGGCCAGGGCGAGGCGACCGGTCCACAGGAGTTCAGCATCGAGCTGACGCCCGACGTCGTCGATCCGGGCGGCAAGGTCCACGCCAGGGTGACGCTCGGCCCGTCCCCCGCCACCAGCGGACTCAGCCTCAACGACGTGCCCACCACCCCGAGCGTCGACCTCGCCATGTCCGGCGGCGCCACCGGGACCGTCACCGTCACCGGGCCCGAGGTCCCACTCGACATCCCTTCCGGGCAGCCGATCGAGATCCCGCCGTACGAGGGCGACTTCCTCCTGCCCACCACCGCGAGCGGGCCGATCACCTTCACCCCGCTGCGCAACCTCACCCGCACCAAGGTGCTCGGCTCCACCTACGAGACCGCGTGCGTCGTCACCGCGGGCGGCGGTTCCGTCGGCACCGTGACGGCGGAGGGCAGCGCCGGGCAGCCGGCCACCCTCATAGCCCCCACCGCACCCGCCCGGCCGTCCACGTCCGTCGCCCTGTCGGGCAGCCGCTGGACCCCGGGCGCCACTCCCGTACCGTCCCTCTGCGCGACGGACGGAGGCGGCTGCGACGCCGGGAAGTTCGCGAGCAACTCCCTCGCGATCAGCGGTTCGGGCCAGCTGACAGGCAGTGCCGTGCTCGCCGCGGCGAGCACGGTGCCGGACGGCTCGTACCTCGTGAAGGTCGGCGACGGTACGAAGGAGGCGACCGCGCCCCTGACCGTCCGGGCCTTCGTCCCCGACGGACCCCGTGCCATCGCCCTGTCCCGCGGCAGCGGGCCGGTCGGCAGCGTGATCACCGTCACCGGCAGCGACTACTACCAGGACCGGTGGATCAACACCGTGGGCCTCGACGCGACCGGAGCGACGCTGGACGACACGGCCGTCTACGTGAAGAGCCGGTCCGACGGCACGTTCGCCGTCGACTTCACCGTCTCGGACCCGGCGATCACCTCGATCCAGGTCGACGAGGCCAACGACCCGGCGACCGTGCTGACCACACCGTTCACCGTCACCGAGGCCACCGCCACGCTCTCCGCGGGCGCGGCCAAGGTCAAACCCGGCGGGACGATCAGCGTCTCCGGTGACGGCTGGCCCTCCGGCGCCACCCCCGCCGCCGCCCTGTGCGCGATCGACGGCAGCGGCTGCAACGCCGCCGGCATCAGCGGCTCCACCCTGCGGATCGCCACCGACGGCAGCCTGGCCGGTACGGTCACCGCCGCCGCATCCACCGCCCGCGGCGTCTACGCGCTCCAGGTCACCGCAGGCGGATCGCAGGCTCTCACCCAGCTGACCGTCGCCCCGACGTTCGTCGTCCTCACCCCGGATGCCGGACCGAAGGGCACCGCGGTCACCGTGCTCGGCCAGGGCTTCGCCAAGGTGGCGACCGTGTCCATCGTCGGGCTGCGGGCGGACGGTTCGAAGACCTCCGACCCGGCGCGCACCAAGGTGGTCGGCCTCGACGGGGCGTTCTCGCAGACCTTCACCGTCAACGCGGCCGACACCGTCGCCCTCCGGGTCCGCGAAGTCCTCGTCAACCCGCGCACGGAGACGGCCGCCTTCACCGTCCAGGACGGCACCGCCCCGGCCGGTCCCTCCTTCGCGCTCTCGCCGCCCGAGGGCCCGCCCGGCACGGTGGTCCAGGTGACCGGCCGCGGCTTCGCCCCCGTCGCCACGGTCTCCGTCACCGGACGCACCGCGGACGGGAAGCAGACCTCCGACTCCTACGTCACCCGGGTCATCGGACTCGACGGCACCTTCGCCCTCAACTTCACCGTCCGGGACCCGGCGACGAAGGCGATCAGGGCCTGCGAGGTGCTCGTGAACGGAAAAACTGTGCAGCAATTGTTCACGGTGAGTTAACGCCGGTTCACATCCGGTGTACGGAGCGTCGCGGGGGAGTCGGCCGACATGGACGCGCGTAGATGCGCGCCGTTCGGCTGACGCCCCGCTGACCGGCACTTATGTGATTCCGACGCAAGCACGTTTTCTTGAGCGCCCGGATTCTGGACGAGGTCTTCCGCTGAGCGGACTGGCTCGCTACTGTCCCAAAAATGTGAACGCCCCGTGGCAGTGCCGCCGCGGAGCGCAGCCGGTGCCTTGGCCAGGCCGGCGGCCTCTCCGTGCGTCGCCGCTGGGACCGGTGGCGCACAATCCGTGGGAACAGCCGCCGCCGCTCACCGAAGAGGAGAGGGCGTCGTGACCGCGGAGACCTCCCAGACGCTCGACCGGGGACTGCGTGTCCTCAAATTGCTCGCCGACACCGACCACGGCCTGACGGTCACCGAGTTGTCCAACAAACTCGGCGTCAACCGCACCGTGGTCTACCGTCTGCTCGCCACCCTGGAACAGCACACCCTGATACGCCGTGACCTCGGCGGCCGGGCGCGCGTCGGGCTGGGCGTGCTGCGCCTGGGCCGCCAGGTCCACCCGCTCGTCCGGGAGGCCGCGCTGCCCGCGCTGCGCTCGCTGGCCGAGGACATCGGGGCCACCGCGCACCTCACGCTGGTCGACGGCACGGACGCGCTCGCGGTCGCGGTCGTCGAACCGACCTGGACGGACTACCACGTGGCCTACCGGGCCGGTTTCCGCCACCCGCTCGACCGGGGGGCCGCGGGCCGGGCGATCCTCGCCGCCCGGGCGAAGCCGGTGGGCGAGACGGCGTTCACGCTCACCCACGGAGAGCTCGAGGCGGGGGCGAGCGGGGCCGCGGCCGCGCTGATGGGGGTGACGGGCGTCGAAGGCAGCGTCGGCGTGGTAATGCTCGCGGACGCGGTTCCGGAACGGGTGGGACCGCGGGTGATCGACGCGGCGCGCGAGGTCGCGGACGCGCTTCGCTGACGCGGGGTTCCGGGGTGCGGGCTTTTGTCCTCAATCGCCGGACGGGCTTGTTTGTGCGGGTGCCCCGCGGGGCGCTGTGTCCGGTGGGTGGGGGTCCGGGGTCCCTCCGGGGCGTCTCCTCAGACGACGAACGTTCCGCGGGTACGCGATGGACCCGGGTCGGTGTTCGTCGTCCTGCGGGGACTCCCCTGCACGCCCCCGGACCCGGCTGCCCTGCGTCTGCGGCGGTTGATTCGCCGGGGTGCAGACGCGAGTGATGCCGGGTGGGGACGTGCAGGGCAGTCCCCGCAGAAAATGGCGTACGACCCGGGTACAAGTGCGTCGTCGGGTGCACACGCCATTTTTGAGGAGTCTGCCCGGAGGGGCACCACCCCCACCCACCGGACACAGCGCCCCGCGGGGCACCCGCACACAAGCCCGTCCGGCGATTGAGGACGGAACCCCGCACCACGCGAACCCCGGAGCCCACCTATCGGGCCACCGGTTAGATTGGGCGGGTGTTCACACGTCGCTCGCGCCCCCGCACCCTCGCCCTGTGCGCCGTTCCCGTCCTCGCCCTCTTCGGCGTCGCCGCGTTCGCGCCGCTGCCGTTCACGCTGGCGCAGCCGGGCACGACGGCGAACGTGCTCGGCGAGGACCACGGCACCCCCGTGATCAGCATCGAGGGCACCCCGACCCGGCCCACCAAGGGCCAGCTTCGGATGACGACGATCGTGGCCACCGGGCCGACCGCCGACGTCGGGATCGGTGACGTGATCGACAGCTGGTTCCGTACGGACCGGGCGGTCATGCCGCGCGACTCCGTCTATCCGTCCGGCGGCTCCGAGAAGGAGATCGAGAAGCACAACCTCGACGACATGGCGCAGTCGCAGGACTCCGCGGTCGACGCCGCGCTGAACTACCTGGGCAAGAAGCCCGGCTCGGTCGACGTGACCCTGCATCTCGCCGACGTCGGTGGTCCCAGTGCCGGCCTGTTCTTCGCGCTCGGCATCGTGGACAAGCTCGACGGCGACGGATCCGGCGGTGATCTCACCGGTGGCCGCACCGTCGCGGGCACGGGCACCATCGAGGCGGACGGTGATGTCGGCGCGGTCGGCGGTGTCTCGCTCAAGACCCAGGCGGCCCGGCGGGACGGGGCGAGCGTCTTCCTCGTACCGAAGGCCGAGTGCAAGGAGGCGAAGTCCGAACTGCCGAAGGGGCTCCGGCTGATCCCGGTCACGACCCTGAAGGGCGCGGTGGACTCGCTGCGGGCGCTGGATCACGGCGGGAAGATCCCGGGCTGCTGACCCCGGGGCCGTGAGCCGTTACGCGGTGCGCGGGACCAGGGCGGTCCGGTCCGGCAGGACGCGCAGGCCCAGTTCGACCATGGTCCAGCCGAGCCGTGTGCGCAGGTCCTTGCGCAGGGCGGCGGGGCGCCGCGCGAGGCGGTAGGCGTCCGCCCGGTCGCGGAGCTCGGTGGAGCGGATGCGGTGGAGCTGAAGGTGCGTCTCGGGATGCATGGCGGGTGGTCCCTTCAGTCGGTGGGGCGCGGAAAGACGTGCAGGTGGGTGCGGACGACGGCGGATCCCTCGGTGTCCTCGGGGACGCGTCCGCGGTAGCTGTTGACCAGTTCGTGGACCTTGTCGGCGAGTTCCCGGGAGAGCTCGGGCGTGAGCCGCACCTTGAAGTCGCTGAGATCCGAGCCCTCGTACCACTCCCGGGGCCACTCGTGCATCGTGCCGAGCCAGGTGTTCAGCTCCTGCGCGTGCATGGTCGCGACCTCGTGGAGCACGACGCCCATGGCGCCCCGTACCTCGGGATCGGGGTCGTAGAGGAACTCGGGGTCGAAGGAGGCGCCGGCATGGACGGCCCGCCACCAGCGCTCGCGTCCCTTGCCGAGCGACGGGTCGTCCTCGACGAAGCCGTACGCGGCCAGCTGGCGCAGGTGGTAGCTGGTGGCGCCGCTCGACTCGTCCAGCCGGTCGGCGAGGCCCGAGGCGGTCGCGGGTCCGAACTCGCGCAGCGAGCTGAGCAGCCGCAGACGCAGCGGATGGGCGAGGCCCCGCAGGGAGCGGGCGTCGATGCTGAGGACCTTCGGATCCGGTGCGGTGGCGGCGCTGTCGTCGCCCTCTGTCGTTGGCATGCCCCAACCATAGAGTTGCAAAGACAGCTTTGCAACAAGGCTTTGCAACATCTTCTTTGTAAGTCGGAGGGCTCTTCTCACCCCTCCTTGATGAACCCCTCCTCGATCAGCCACTCCTTCGCCACCTCGTGCGGGTCCTCCCCGTCGACGTCCACCTTGGCGTTCAGCTCCTGCGCGACCTCGGTGGTGAGCCGCGCGCTGAGCGGATTCAACAGATCGGCGATCACGGGGTACTTGTCGAACGTCGCCGTGTGGACGACGGGCGCCGCGTTGTAGTTGGGGAAGAAGTGCTTGTTGTCCGCCAGCACGTCCAGGTTCATCGCCTTGATGCGCCCGTCCGTGGTGAACACCTCACCCAGCAGGCAGGAGTTGGACTTCGACACCTGGGTGTAGATGATGCCGGCGTCCATCTTCTTGATGTTGGCGGCCGGGATCGACATCCCGTAGGCCTTCTCCATGCCGGGCAGCCCGTCGTCGCGCGAGGCGAACTCGTTCTCCACGCAGATCGTCACCGCCGACGGGTTCTTCTTCGACAGCGCGGCGACGTCGGAGAGTGTCTTCAGGTGGTACTTCGCGTTGTTCTTCTTGCTGATGGCGAGCGCGTAGGTGTTGTTGAGGGTGGACGGCCGCAGCCACGTCACCCCGTTCTTCAGGTCCGCGTCGCGCACCGCCTTCCACTGTTCCAGAGGGTCGGCGATCGGCTTCGCGTGGCCGAGGTAGGTGATCCAGCCTGTGCCGGTGTACTCGTACTCCGCGTCGGCGTCGCCCTGGATGACCGCCTCGCGCGCGCTGATCGAGCTGGGCAGATTCGTCCGGTCCAGGACCTCCGCCCCCGAGGCCTTGAAGATCAGACCGATCATCTGGCCCAGGATGATGTTCTCGCTGAAGTTCTTCGAGGTGACGGTCAGCGAGGCGCCGTCCAGAGGCTGCGCCTGCCCGACCGACCCCGGCACCACGTCGTCCACCATCGGCGAACCGCTCTTCAGGCCGCACCCCGCCAGTGCGAGGGCCAGAGCGCCCGCGCCCGCCAGGACCGTACGCACGCGTCGGGTCCTCATCGCTCCACCTCCAGTCCCCGCGGCGTGAGTGCCAGCTCGACCAGTGAGGCCAGCCAGTCCACCAGCAGGGCCAGCACCACCGTCAGCACGGAACCGAGGACCAGTACGGGCATGCGCTGCGTCTGGATGCCGGACGTGATCAGGTCGCCGAGACCGCCCCCGCCGCCGAACGTCGCCAGGGTCGCCGTGCCCACGTTCAGCACCAGCGCCGTCCGTACGCCGGCCAGGATCAGCGGGACGGCGAGGGGGAGTTCGACCTTCCTCAGCGTCCCCACCCCCGACATGCCGATGCCGCGCGATGCCTCCACCAGCGTCGGCTCGATCGCCTTCAGACCGGCCACCGTGTTGGACAGCACCGGCAGCACCGCGTAGATCACCATGCCGGTGATCGCCGTCGAGGGTCCGATGCCCAGCCAGATCACCAGCAGCGCCAGCAGCCCGATCGCCGGTGTCGCCTGCCCGATGTTGGCGATCGCGGTGACCACCGGAGCGGCCTTGCTCAGACCGCGGCGGGTCAGCGCGATGCCGAGCGGAATGGCGATGATCAGTACCCAGAACGTCGAGATGGCCGTCAGCCTGACGTGCTGCCACCACCGCAGCTGGACCGTGTCACCGGCCAGGGAGTTCTCCGCGATGGAGTCGAGGTCGACGTTCGTGATCCATACGTACGTGATGACGAGCACCACCGCGAGCGCCGCGGGAACGATCACCAGCTTGCGCCAGGTGAGGCGGCGCGGCGGTGCGGCCGGTGGCGGGGCCGGTTCCTCCTCCTCGTCGTGGAAGGCGAGCCCCTTGACGTCGTGTTCGCCGGGCGGACGGTCCCGGTCGGGCACGGGGGCCCGGTCGGACGAGCCGCGGCCGGGCGTGGATGAGGGGGTCATGCGCCCGCACCGCCCTCCAGCTCCTGGGCGGTCTGGTGGGTGC
This sequence comes from Streptomyces sp. NPDC005761, assembly GCF_040630635.1. Taxonomy (NCBI): domain Bacteria; kingdom Bacillati; phylum Actinomycetota; class Actinomycetes; order Kitasatosporales; family Streptomycetaceae; genus Streptomyces; species Streptomyces sp. NPDC005761. The sequence continues at coordinate 107,918 of NZ_JBEXXX010000009.1, forward strand.
GCAGCTCCTCCAGGTCGTGCTGATGCTCGATGGCTGCGAGCCGGTCGGCCTCCAGGAGTTCGTGCACCGAGTTCATCAGGGTCTGCATGTCGACGACGCCGATGAACTCACCTCGGCGCCCGGTCACCGCGACCCGCCCGCCGCTGTCGGTCAGTACGGCTTCCAGCGCGTCGTGGAGCGTCGCGTCCCTGGTCACCGTGTCGTGCACCAGCTGCCCGGCCCGTGCCAGCGAACCGCGGGCCCGCATCAGGTCGCCGCGCCGCAGCCACTTGTACGGGCGGTTCCTGCGGTCCAGCATCAGCAGCTCGTTGTGCGACCCGTCACGGAGCTTGTTGAAGATCGACTGGAGCGGGTCGTCCACCGTCACGGTCGGGAAGTCGGCGATCTCCACCTCGCGCACCCGGGTGAGGTTGAGCCGCTTCAGTGCCGCGCCGGCCCCGACGAAGCCGGAGACGAAGTCGTCCGTCGGGTTGGTGAGGATGGCCTCCGGGGTGTCGAACTGCGCGATGTGCGAGTGCTCGCGCAGCACGGCGATCCGGTCGCCCAGCTTGATCGCCTCGTCGAAGTCGTGCGTGACGAAGACGATCGTCTTGTGGAGTTCGTGCTGGAGCCGGATCAGCTCGTCCTGGAGGTGGTCGCGGGTGATCGGGTCCACCGCGCCGAACGGTTCGTCCATCAGCAGCACCGGCGGATCGGCGGCCAGCGCCCTCGCCACGCCGACGCGTTGCTGCTGCCCGCCGGAGAGCGCACGCGGATAGCGGCCGTGGAACTCGCGCGGGTCGAGACCCACCAGGTCGAGCATCTCCTCGACGCGGTCCTTCACCTTCGACTTCGACCAGCCCACCATCTTCGGTACGAGGGCGATGTTCTCGGCGACCGTCATGTGCGGGAAGAGCCCGGACGACTGGATGGCGTAACCGATCTTCCGGCGCAGCTTCACCGGGTCGATGTCGGTGACGTCCTCGTCGCCGATCCTGATCCGTCCGGAGGACGGCTCGATCAGCCGGTTGATCATCTTCAGGGTGGTCGACTTCCCGCAGCCGGACGGGCCCACGAAGATGACGGTCTCGCCGGCCTTGATGTCCATCGAGACGTTGTCCACGGCCGGGCTGGGGTTGCCCGGGTAGACCTTGGTCAGGTCCTCCAGCTGGATGGTGGCGCCGGAGGTGGCGTTGACGGCCGGTTCAGGCTCGGCCGGTGCCGTGGTCTCAGACACGGATTCCCCTCGGGATGGTGAGCCGCCCCAGCAGGACGTACGCGGCGTCGAAGAGCAGGGCGAGAATGACGATGCCGAGCGTGCCCGCGAGCACCGAGTTGATGGCGTTGGCGCTGCCCAGGGAGGCGATGCCGCGGAAGATCTCGTTGCCGAGACCGGGACCGGAGGCGTAGGCGGCGATGGCGGCGATGCCCATCAGCATCTGGGTGGAGACCCGGATGCCGGTGAGGATCGGCGGCCAGGCGAGCGGCAGCTCCACCTTGCGGAGCCGGGTGATCCTGGACATCCCGATGCCCTTCGCCGCGTCCACGAGCGAGGGGTCGACGCCGCGCAGGCCGACGATGGCGTTACGGACGATGGGCAGCAGCCCGTACAGCGTCAGCGTGATCACCGTCGGTGCCACCCCGAGCCCGACCAGCGGGATCAGCAGACCGATCGCGGCGAGGGACGGAATGGTCAGGACGGTCGCGGTCGACGTGATCGCCACCGAGGAGCCCCAGCCGCTGCGATAGCTGACCACCCCGATCAGGACGCCGAGCACGGTGGCGATCACCATGCACTGGAAGACGGCGCTGGCGTGCTGGTACGCGTCGGTGAGCAACTGCTGGTGGCGGTTCCCGAGGTACTCCCAGAAGCTCACACGTCACTCCTCGGCTCAGTCGGTGTCCTGTGCTGCCTGCTCGACGAGCGGGATGATGCGCAGGGGTACGGGGTTCTCCATGACGATGGCCGTGGAGGCCCGGACAATGCCATCAAATCCGACAACCCGGTCGATCACCCGCTGGAGATCGGCGTTCGAACGGGCCACGAGCCGGCAGAACATGTCGCCGTGCCCCGTGGTCGTGTGCAGCTCCAGGACCTCCGGTACGCCGCCCAAGTGGGCCCGGACGTCGGCGCCTTGACCCTGTTTGATCTCCAGCGTCGCGAAGGCGGTCACCGGGTAGCCGAGGGCCGCCGGGTCGACGTCTGGGCCGAAGCCGCGGATGACGCCATTCGACTGAAGGCGGTCCAGACGCGCCTGCACGGTGCCGCGCGCCACGCCGAGCCGGCGCGACGCCTCCAGGACGCCGATCCTGGGCTCGCGTGCCAGCAGCACGATGAGCCGCCCGTCGAGGTGATCGATTGCCACGGCCGGCCTCCGAGGTAGGTGTGATGGTCATCATGTACAGATAGCCCGCCCATCATGGCGAAGGGGTGTACAGGTTGCCCAGCGAATTCACGAACTGTTGCGCACCTTGCGAAGCGGCGAGAACCTTCGGACATGACTGAGACGATGCACAGCACCCCCGAGACAGCGCGGCAGGCCGATCCCTTCCCGGTCAAGGGAATGGACGCGGTCGTCTTCGCCGTCGGCAACGCCAAGCAGGCCGCGCACTACTACTCGACGGCCTTCGGCATGAAGCTGGTCGCCTACTCCGGACCGGAGAACGGCAGCCGCGAGACCGCCAGTTACGTCCTCACCAACGGCTCCGCCCGCTTCGTCCTCACGTCCGTCATCAAGGCGTCCACGGACCACGGCCGCTTCCTCGCCGACCACGTGGCCGAGCACGGCGACGGCGTCGTCGACCTGGCCATCGAGGTCCCCGACGCCCGGGCCGCGTACGCCTACGCCGTCGAACACGGCGCCCTCGGCCTCACCGAGCCGCACGAGGTGAAGGACGAGCACGGCACGGTCGTCCTGGCCGCCATCGCCACGTACGGCAAGACCCGCCACACCCTCGTCGAGCGCGCCGGCTACACGGGCCCCTACCTCCCCGGCTTCGCCACCGCCGGCCCGATCGTCGAGCCTCCGGCCAAGCGCACCTTCCAGGCCGTCGACCACTGCGTCGGCAACGTCGAGCTCGGCCGGATGAACGAGTGGGTCGGCTTCTACAACAAGGTCATGGGCTTCACCAACATGAAGGAGTTCGTGGGCGACGACATCGCCACCGAGTACTCCGCGCTCATGTCCAAGGTCGTCGCCGACGGCACGCTCAAGGTCAAGTTCCCGATCAACGAGCCGGCCGTCGCCAAGAAGAAGTCCCAGATCGACGAGTACCTGGAGTTCTACGGCGGCGCCGGCGTCCAGCACATCGCGCTGGCCACCAACGACATCGTCGCCTCGGTACGCGCGATGCGCGCCGCCGGAGTGCAGTTCCTCGACACCCCGGACTCGTACTACGACACCCTGGGTGAGTGGGCGGGCGAGACCCGGGTGCCGGTGGAGACCCTGCGCGAGCTGAAGATCCTCGTCGACCGCGACGAGGACGGCTATCTGCTGCAGATCTTCACCAAGCCGGTCCAGGACCGGCCGACCGTCTTCTTCGAGATGATCGAGCGCCACGGCTCGATGGGCTTCGGCAAGGGCAACTTCAAGGCCCTGTTCGAGGCGATCGAGCGCGAGCAGGAGAAGCGCGGCAACCTCTGATCCTTCCCCGATCCCAGCGGGGGAGCACCCCGGCGGGCGGGCCGGACCTCCGGCCCGCCCCCCGGGCTGTGGGGCACGGGGCGTCAGCGCCCCGCCGGTGACTGCGCGGCCGACGGCTTCGCCGGCGCCCGAGAGGGGCCCTCCGCCTTCGGAGCGCTCGGCTTCGCCCGCTGTCCCGGCGGGCCGGCAGCCGGGGCCGGAGCCTCACCGGGCGCCTGCGCGGGCTCGCCGGCCGGGGCCTCGGGCACCACCGGAGCGGGCCCGGAGCCGTCGGCCTGCGAGCCCTCCTGCGACGGCTCGGGAGCCGGCGGAGCAGCCGGCTGCATGTCCTGCGGGCCGCCCGCCGGAGGCAGCCCCAGGGTGTCCAGCGCCTCCTGCGCCCGGCTCGCGTCCAGCGGCGAGAACTGCGGGTTGGTGCGCAGCGCCTCCTCCAGATGACGGCGAGCCGGACCGAAGTCCTTCAACGCCCGCTGCACCATGCCCAGGTGGTACGCGTACGACGCGTTCTGGCCGCCCGAGTCGACCGCCCGTTCCGCGTACTCCAGCGCCGAGTCCGGATCGCCCGAGCGGTGCAGGGCCCAGCCCAGAGCATCGGCCACCGCCGCGCTGTGGTGGCCTCGGTCCCACTCCGCGCGCAGCAGCTCCACCGCCGCGGCCGCGTCGCCGTGGGCGGCCTCGAAGCGGCCCAGGAGCAGGGAGTCGTCCACGCCCCGCGCCTTGCTGTCGGCCAGCGCCCTGCGCAGCTTCGTGTACTGGTTGACCGAGTCGCCGTCCAGGCCGAGCGACTCGTACAGCTCGCCCAGCTCCAGCAGATAGGCCGGATTCGGCGACTTCTTCAGCGCCGCCTGGTAGTCGCGCTGCGCCTCGTCGGTGCGGCCGAGGGCCGCCAGCGCGCGGGCCCGGCCGGCCAGGGACGGGTGATGGGCGGGATCGGTGCGCAGCGCCGCCCCGTACTGGGCCACCGCCTCCTGGGGCTCACCCCGCTCCCAGGCCAGCTCGCCCAGCCGGGACAGGCAGACGGCCTTCTCCGCGGGCGTCTTCGCCCGGTTCGCGGCGTCCTGCGCGGTGGCCAGCGCGTCCTCACGCCAGCCCCGGTCCCGGTACATCTGCGCGGTCAGCCCCAGCGACGGGACACCGGACCGCAGTGCGGCGTACTTCTCCACCGCCTTCGTCGCCGACTTGTAGTCACCCAGGCCGTTGTAGGCGTCGATCAGCTCCGGGTACACGGCCCACTGCCTGGGCTGCCGCGCGCGTACGGTCTCGCCCCACTTCTTCGCCGTCACGAAGTCGCGCCGGGCGTTGGCGAGCGAGGCGAGGCCGACCCAGGCCGCCTCGTTCCCGCGGTCGCCCGGCCGCACGTTCAGGGACCGCTTCAGCGCCTGCTCGGCCCGGGTGTAGTACGCCGCGTCGGAGGCCCGCCGTCCCCATTCCACGTACGCCGACCCGAGCACCGCCCACGACTGCGCGTCCGACGGGTGCGTGCCCACCCACTTCTGCCGGTCCCCGATGAGCGCCGTCAGATCGGAGAGCGAGGCGGGGGAACCCGCGGCCGTCGCGCTCATCGCCCGCGAGACCGGACCGGGCACGGGCGGCGCCGCGTCCCGGTCGTCGTCGGGCACCGCGACCACCGCGCCCGTCACCAGGACCGCGCCCGCGACCACGCCGAACGCCGCCCTGCGCAGCGTCGTGCGCAACGACGCGGGCGGCGGCTCGGCCAGGGACGCGGGGTCCGGCGGCAGGTCCGGCGGGGACTCGTGGGGCGGGGGGCAGAGGGTCTCGGGGGAGTGGTCCGGCCCGGAGGCCGTCGGGGGCTGCTGTGGCGTGACGTCCATGCCGATCACTCTGCGTCAGTACGAAGAGCACACCGCGTCTTACGAACGCTGCCGCATACGGGTTCACACCAATGGGCCCGGGTGTCAGTCTTGGATCATGGACGATCTTCTCGAACTACTGCGCGCGGGTCTGCCGGCCGAGGCCCTGATCACCGATCCGGACATCACCGCCTCCTACGCCAACGACATGGCGAGCTTCTGCGACGCGGGCACCCCGGCCGTCGTCACGCTCCCCCGCACCGTCGAGCAGGTCCAGCACATCATGCGCACCGCCACCGCCCTGCGCGTCCCGGTCGTCCCCCAGGGCGCCCGCACGGGCCTGTCCGGCGCGGCCAACGCCTCGGACGGCTGCATCGTGCTCTCCCTGGTCAAGATGGACCGGATCCTGGAGATCAGCCCCGTCGACCGCATCGCCGTGGTGGAACCGGGCGTCATCAACGCCGTCCTGTCGCGCGCCGTCAACGAGCACGGGCTGTACTACCCGCCGGACCCCTCCAGCTGGGAGATGTGCACCATCGGCGGCAACATCGGCACCGCGTCCGGCGGTCTGTGCTGCGTGAAATACGGGGTGACCGCCGAATACGTCCTGGGCCTCGACATCGTCCTCGCGGACGGGCGCCTGCTCACCACCGGCCGCCGCACCGCCAAGGGCGTCGCCGGGTACGACCTCACCCGGCTCTTCGTCGGCTCCGAGGGCAGCCTGGGCATCGTCGTCGGGGCCGTGCTCGCGCTCAAGCCGCAGCCGCCGCGGCAGCTCGTCCTGGCCGCCGAGTTCCCCAGCGCGGCGAGCGCCTGCGACGCCGTCTGCCGCATCATGGAGCGCGGTCACACACCGTCACTCCTCGAACTGATGGACCGTACAACAGTCCGCGCCGTCAACAAGATGGCGAACATGGGCCTCCCCGACTCCACCGAGGCGCTCCTGCTCGCCGCCTTCGACACCCCGGACCCCTCCGCGGACCTCGCCGCCGTCGCCGCACTCTGCACCGCCGCCGGAGCCACCGAAGTCGTCCCCGCCGAGGACGCCGCCGAATCGGAAATGCTGCTCCAGGCCCGGCGGATGTCGCTCACCGCGCTGGAGACAGTGAAGTCGGCGACCATGATCGACGACGTGTGCGTGCCGCGCTCCCAGCTCGGCGCGATGCTCGAAGGCACCGCGGCCGTCGCCGAGAAGTACGACCTCACCATCGGCGTCTGCGCCCACGCCGGCGACGGCAACACCCACCCCGTCGTCTGCTTCGACCACACCGACGCCGACGAGTCCCGGCGCGCCCGGGAGTCCTTCGACGAGATCATGGCGCTCGGCCTCGAACTCGGCGGCACGATCACCGGCGAACACGGCGTGGGCGTGCTCAAGAAGGAGTGGCTCGCCCGGGAACTCGGCGACGTGAGCGTGGAACTGCACCGGGGCATCAAGCAGGCCTTCGACCCCCTGGGCCTCCTCAACCCGGGCAAGGTCTTCTGAGGCCGGGACAGCCTTCCCGGCCCCGCCCGACCTCTCAACTCTCCCCGTCCTGCGACTCGTCCGACGCCCACGGGTCACTCATCCACAGGTCGTCCGCAGGCAGCGGCGCGAGCAGCTCGGCCAGCGCCTCGTCGATGCCGAGCCGCTCCGACTCCGTACCCGGCGCGACGATCCGCAGCGTCCGCTCCACCCACGCGGCCACCGCGGCGGAGGGCATCTCCAGCAGGGCGTTGCCGTCCGGCGAGGTGAGCGCCACGCAGATGACGCTGCGCCCGTCGACCTTGGTCGGCCAGATCCGCACGTCCCCGTGCCCGCACGGCCGGAACACCCCCTCGACCAACAGCTCGCGGGCGAACGTCCAGTGCACAGGCACGTCCGACCCGATGTGGAAGGTGATGTGCACGGCGTAGGGGTCCTCGGTGCGATACGTCAGCCGGGCGGGCACGGGAATGCTGCGCTCGGGCGACAGGACGAGCTTGAGCTCCAGCTCTCGTTCCACGACGGTGTCCATGAGGTGCGTCCTTTCGATGCCTGTGGGCCGGTCGCACGACCGCCCGCACAGGGAGAGAGCGCCCTCCCCGCCATCCATTACGCGACTTCGGGAAAAATATTTCGGGGTGCCCGGAAAGTGGCCCAAACACCGGGACCGGCCCGGTGACAGGCGGGTGTCTGATAGATGTGGACCCTTGTATGAGGACCGGCCGTTCCCCCATTGCCGGCCGGTCCAACGCCTCGAAGAGATACGGGACCACGGTGATGAGCGCCCCAACCCCGGCACCCGGTGACGACCGACCCCGCGAGGGGTACTACCCCGACCCGTCCATTCCCGGATATGTCCGGTACTGGAACGGCGCTTCGTGGGTGCCCGGCACCAGCCGGCCCGCCCCGCAGCAGGGCGAACCCATGCCCACCGCACCCGCCGAGGACGAGGCCGCGCCGCACGCCCCCGCATCCGGCCCCGCCGCGGTGGACGAGACCGGACCGGTCTTCTTCGACGAGGAGCCGTACGAGGGCAACCGCCCCGAGCCCGCCACCGCCTGGCAGGCCGACGCCTCCCGGCAGACCGGCTTCGGCGGCGAACGCGACCGGCGGGTCTCCTGGGGCGGACAGCCCGAACCGCAGGGCGGGCCCGCCGCGACCAATCCGCGGACGCCCGCGGCCGGTTCCCCCGACACCGCCCCGGCGGACCGGGCCCCCGCAGACCCCCGCCGACCCGCACCCGCGGATCCCACCGGCGGGGCGCTGCCGGGCATGCGCGACGGCGGCGGCCAGGCACCCGAGAACACCGTCGCCATCCGGATCGGCCGCCCGGGCCGCCCCGACGCCGGGAGCGGCGACAAGCCGGAGCCACCCTCCGACGGCACCGTCACGATGCGGGCCGTGGGACCCGGCGGCAGGGCGCCCGCCCCGCGCGACGCGCAGCAGCCGCCCGCCGACGGCACGATGACGATCCGTGCCATCACCCACGACTCGGCGCCGGCCGCCCCACAGCCCGCCGCACAGCCCTCCACGCCCGCCGCACAGCACACCCCGCCCACCCCGGCCCCCGCGGAGCTCAACAGCCCGCTCACGCCCGGCCCCGGCGGCGGCTCCACCTCCTGGGCGCAGCAGGTCCACCAGTTGGCCCGGCCCGAACAGGCCGCCCGGCCGCAGCCGCCCGCGCAGCAGCAACGGCCCGCGTTCCCGCAGCAGTCCCAGCAGGCACCGCAGCCCGACCAGCCCGTCGTGCCCTGGAAGCCCCCGGTCGACGACCACTTCCAGCAGCTCGCCGCGGCCCGGACGGCGGCCCGCCCGGCTGCGCTGGGCAAACGGCTCGCCGCCCGGCTCATCGACACGGTGGTGCTCGGCGCCCTCGTCGGGGCCGTCGCCGTGCCGCTCGTGTCCCGGGCCGCGGACCACGTCGACGAGAAGATCGACGCGGCCAAGCTGTCGGGCGAGACCGTCACGGTCTGGCTGCTGGACTCCACGACGGCGGCCCTGGCAGGCGCGGTCCTCGGTGTCTTCCTGGTGCTGGGCATCCTCCTGGAGGCGCTGCCGACCGCGAAGTGGGGCCGTACGCTCGGCAAGAAGCTCTGCGGTCTCGACGTACGCGACATCGAGTCCCACGACGCGCCCGGCTTCGGTGCAGCGCTGCGCCGCTGGCTGGTCTACGGCGTGCTCGGTCTCCTGGTGATCGGCGTGGTCGACGTGCTCTGGTGCCTGATCGACCGGCCGTGGCGCCAGTGCTGGCACGACAAGGCGGCCCGCACCTTCGTCGCGGGCCGGTAACCGTCCGGGGAGCGACCCGCACGGCTGACGGCCCTTCGGGTGAGGGCCGTCGGGCGGATCCCGTTCCCCCGAACGCACCTGAGGCGTTGCGGGGGCCCCTGGGGCGGGGTGCACTGCCCCCATGAGCAACGATCAGCCGACGTCCGGCCAGCCGCCCGAGGACGACCCGTTCTCCAAGAAGCCGCCCGGGTCCCAGCCGCCGCCGTCATCGGGCTCGCCCTACGGCGGCGCGCCGCCTCCGCCGCCGTACGACCCCGGTCCGTACGGCGGTGGCCAGTACGGCGGATCGGATCCGCTGGCGGGCATGCCACCGCTCGCCGAGCCCGGCAAGCGGATCCTGGCCCGGCTGATCGACTTCCTGATCATCTCGATCCCGCTGTACCTGATCTCGCTGCCCTGGGGCGGCGCGGTGGAGATGGCGGACAACAACAACGACGACGACGTCAGCGACGTCTTCGCCCAGACGTACACCGGGCATCAGCTGCTCTGGTCGCTGATCGCCCTGGCGGTCTACGTCGCGTACGACACGTACTTCACGCACAAGGACGGCCGCACCCTGGGCAAGCGGCTGCTGAAGCTGCGCGTCGCGATGCTCAACGACGGCAGGGTCCCGGACACCGGCAGCGCGTTCCTGCGGGCGGTGGTGCTGTGGCTGCCGGCGCTGCTGTGCTGCCCGTGCCTGTGGTGGCTGATCAACATCGTGCTGATGTTCACGGACAAGCCCTACAGGCAGGGGCTGCAGGACAAGGCGGCCAAGACCGTGGTGGTGGTCACCAACTGACGGGCGGCCGGGAGGGCGTCGGCACCCTCCCGGCGGTGACGGTCAGCGCCGCAGCGAGTGCTCGCCCACCCGCTCCGACGCGGCGCGTGCGGCCGGGATCCTGCTCTGTACGGGGTCGAGGGTGCGGCCCTCGGGTTCGGCAGCGGCGGGGACGGTGCCACGGTGTGCGGACACCGCGGCCCCCGTCCTCGCCGCTTTCGCTGTCTTCCTGCGCGCCGGCAGCGGAACGGTGACGGCCACCAGCAGACCGAGCGCGAGCGCGGCCGTACCGATGACGGCGATGCCGATGCCCGATTCGGTACGGGACAGCAGCAGCATGGCGAGGGTCGAGAAGACGACGGTCACCGAACCGTAGGAGAGCTGTGCAGCAGTGGGACGCGGCATGGCGGTATCCGTCCTCGGGACGTCGGATGGGCAGTCTCTCGACACGGTCTCGCTGTCAAGTGACTCTACGACGGTGAATGCCCGAGCGGAACGGGTGGTAAGCGTCACCTAACCCACGGTACCGGTGCACGGGGGGCGCACGGAGTCATGCCGCACGCCTGTGAGAAGCTTTGGCGCGCCGGTCGGGCGTGGAGTGGTCGTCCGGATACCGGAAACGCGCTCCTGCATAGTGCACTTGGCCTGTTCAAGTCAAGGTCTGTCTTTTCTTCCGTAACTCCGGTCGAATGTCGTCACTTGTGACGCGTTACCGCGCGCGGCCCCTTTACACCTCCAAGGCCGTAGCCGCGGGCGCCGGGGAGGACTGCATCACGTGATCATTAAAAGACGGGCGCTTCGCACCGGGGCGGTTGTCGTGGCCATGGCTGCGACCGCCGCCACCGCATCCGCCTTCGCCACCGCTCAGGCAGATGACCAGGCGTCAGGCGCCGCCGCCACAGCCGTAGACCGCCGGGACCCGGGGTCGGCCAAGGGCGACGCGCACAACCTGGAAGGCCCCTTCAGCAAGCAGCAGGACGCCCAGCGTCAGGCCGCCCTGGAGAAGGTCATATCCGGCGACAAGAAGGTGTCGGCGCGCAACGGCTCCAAGGTCGTCAAGCTCGACGACAACAAGTACGTCGAGGTACAGCGCGAGAAGACCGACAAGATCTTCACCGTCCTGGTGGAGTTCGGCGACCAGGTCGACAACACGACCATGTTCGACCCGGACGGCGCGGGCCCCAAGCCCGCCGTCCCGAAGTACGGCGGCACGCCCGGACCGGCGCACAACAAGATAGCCAAGCCGGACCCCGCGAAGGACAACAGCACCGCCTGGCAGGCCGATTACAACCAGGCCCACTTCCAGGACCTGTACTTCGGCGAGGGTGCCGGCAAGAACTCGCTCAAGACGTACTACGAGAAGACGTCCTCCGGGCGCTACTCGGTCGAGGGCGAGGTCTCCGACTGGGTCAAGGTCCCGTACAACGAGGCCCGCTACGGCTCGAACTACTGCGGTTCGACCAACTGCGCCAACGCCTGGGACATGATCAAGGACGGCGTGAACGCCTGGGCCGCCGACCAGAAGGCCAAGGGCCGTACGCCCGAGCAGATCAAGGCCGATCTCGCCCAGTACGACCAGTGGGACCGTTACGACTTCGACGGTGACGGCAACTTCAACGAGCCCGACGGCTACATCGATCACTTCCAGATCGTGCACGCCGGCGAGGACGAGTCCGCGGGCGGCGGCGCCGAGGGCACCAACGCCATCTGGGCGCACCGCTGGTACGCCTACGGCACCAACGCCGGCGCGACCGGCCCGGCCGACAACAAGGCCGGCGGCACGCAGATCGGTGACACCGGCATCTGGGTCGGCGACTACACCGCGCAGCCCGAGAACGGCGGCCTGGGCGTCTTCGCCCACGAGTACGGCCACGACCTCGGTCTGCCGGACCTGTACGACACGACCAACACCGCCGAGAACTCGGTCGGTTTCTGGTCGCTGATGTCGGCCGGTTCCTGGCTCGGCACCGGTAAGAACAGCATCGGTGACCTGCCCGGCGACATGACCGCCTGGGACAAGTTCCAGCTCGGCTGGCTGGACTACGACACGGCCAAGGCCGCGACGAAGTCCACCCACAAGCTGGGTGTCTCCGAGTACAACACCAGCAACAAGCAGGCACTCGTCGTCGAGCTGCCCGACAAGGCCGTCACCACCGCCGTCACGACGCCCGCCGAGGGCGCCAAGCAGTGGTGGAGCGACATGGGTGACAACCTCAACAACACCCTGTCCCGTCCGGTCGACCTGACCGGCAAGTCCAAGGCGTCCCTGGACCTTTCGGGCTGGTGGGACATCGAGGCGGACTACGACTACCTCTACACCGAGGTGTCGGAGAACGGCGGCACCAGCTGGACCGCGATCGACGGCACCGCCGACGGCGTGGCCATCCCGCGCGACGCCAGTGACAAGCCGGCCCTGACCGACGTCTCCGGCAAGTACCAGAAGCTGTCGTACTCGCTCGACGCCTACGCCGGCAAGAAGATCGACGTCCGCTTCCGCTACACCACCGACGGTGGCGCGGGCGGCATCGGCTTCGCGGCCGACACCATCGCGGTCAACGCCGACGGCGCCGCGCTCTTCACGGACAACGCCGAGGGCGACGACAACGGCTGGACCGTCAAGGGCTTCTCCCGCGTGGGCGGGTCCTTCACCAAGGACTACCCGCAGTTCTACCTCGCGGAGAACCGCCAGTACGTCTCGTACGACCAGACCCTCAAGGTCGGCCCGTACAACTTCGGGTTCTCCAACACCCGTCCGGACTGGGTCGAGCACTACCCGTACCAGAACGGCCTGCTGATCTGGCTGTGGGACACCTCCCAGAAGGACAACAACGTCTCGACCCACCCGGGTCAGGGCCTGATCCTGCCGATCGACGCGCACGCCAAGCCGCTGAAGTGGTCGGACGGCACGGTCATCCGCAACAAGATCCAGCCCTTCGACGCTCCGTTCAGCTGGTACCCCACCGACGGCTTCACGCTGCACAACGGTGACGTGGCCACGAAGATCAAGCCGCAGCTCGGCGTTCCGGTCTTCGACGACCACAAGGGCACCTACTGGTACAAGGAGAACAAGACCGGAAGCGTGCAGGTAACTGACACCAACACCCGGATCTCGATCGTCAACGAGCCGCTCAGTGGCTCGACGGTGACCGTCAAGGTGGGTCCGTCGCACAAGTAATTCCGTAAAACCGCAGGTCAAAGCATGATCGGCCGTCGCCCTCTAGCGGGCGGCGGCCGATCGTGTTTAGGTGCCTCTTGTTCGTTTTCTTATTGACACACGATGTCTCACGGGGGAGCACGGAGCATGGCAGGCGGAGGATTCAGCAAATTGCCGAACGGCAGTGTGGTCGTCGCGATCACGCTGCCGAGCCCGGCGGAGGGCGTGGGACCGGACACCCCGGTACGCGTCCTGGTACACGCGGCGAACCGGGCCCGGGCACTGACCCGGCTGCGCAATCTGGGCCTGCGCGCGGTCTACCTCCGCGGCAACGCGGAACCGCCCACCCCGGACGAGATCACCGCCGTCCTGCACCACCCCGACGGCCTGCTGTGGCGCGCGAGACCCGAGCGGGCCCAGGAGCTCTGGCACCCGATACGAGCCCTCCTGAGGCCCGCCCTGCCGGCCCGGCAGAGCTGACCCCCGGCCGTCCCGCCCCTCAGACCACCGGCTTGCCGGAGAGCACCACACCGGCGTCCCGCAGCTCGGCCAGCGCCCGGTCCGTCGTCGCCTCGGCGACGCCCGCGGTCAGATCCAGCAGTACGTGCGTGGCGAAGCCCTCACGGACGGCGTCGAGCGCGGTGGCCCGGACGCAGTGGTCGGTCGCGATACCGACCACGTCGACCTCGGTGATCCCGCGGTCGCGCAGCCACTCGGCCAGGCCCGTCCCGTTCTCGTCCTGGCCCTCGAAGCCGCTGTACGCGGCGGCGTACGCGCCCTTGTCGAAGACGGTGTCGATCGCACCGGAGGCGACCGCGGGGGCGAAATTGGGGTGGAAGCCCACCCCCTCCGTACCGGCGACGCAGTGCGTGGGCCAGGAGTGCTCGAAGTCCGGCTCCGGCGAGAAGTGATCACCCGGGTCCACGTGGTGGTCACGGGTGGCCACGACGTGCCGGTAGCCCGGCTGGGCCTCACCGATCAGGTCGGTGATGGCGGCGGCGACATCGGCGCCCCCGGCGACCGCGAGGCTCCCGCCCTCGCAGAAGTCGTTCTGGACGTCCACGACGATCAAGGCGCGGTGCATGGCGGGTGTCCTTCGGTGGGGGAGTGGGCGGCGGTTACGGGGGTGGCATCGAGCCTAGGGACTCGGGCCTGCGATAGGGAGGGGGCACCCGGGCAAATCGAGCCCGGGCGGGAAAATCAGGCCCGAACGGCAAATCGAGCCCGGGCGGAAAGTCCGGCCCGAGCGGAAAACCGGGCCCGGGCGGGAGAATCAAGCCCGTCGAGGGGGTGCCTACCATGCCCAGGCTACGGGGGAGATCGAGGACGAAGCGATCACCGGGCGCCCCCGGACCCCCGCACCGAACCGCACGCGGACTCACACGTACTCGGTGGGCAGCACCGGCTCCCCACGGGACAACTGCATCGCGGACATCGGCAACCCCGCCCGTGCGGCGATGTGCCGCTCCCGAGCAGCGTCCAGCGGCTCCCGCGCGACCACCTCGCCGCCCCTGACCAGTTCCACCAGCAGCTGCCGGCCGGCCAGCTCCGCCGGGACCGGGCCCGTGCCGATCACCTCGGCCTCGGCGACCCCGTCCTCGTCCAGCCGGCGGGCCGCCCACTTGCGACCGCCCTTCGACGACTTCGCGCCCAGCGACTTCTTCGCCACCGGCCGCAGCTCGTCGGCCGGATCCGCCGAGGCGGCGCGGGCGACCAGCTTGTAGACCATCGAGCAGGTGGGGTGTCCGCTGCCCGTGACCAGTTGTGTGCCCACCCCGTACGCGTCCACCGGCGCCGCGGCCAGTGAGGCGATGGCGTACTCGTCCAGGTCCGAGGTCACCACGATCTTCGTCTCCGTGGCGCCCAGCTCGTCCAGTTGCTGGCGCACCCGGTGTGCGACCAGCAGCAGGTCGCCCGAGTCGATCCGGACCGCCCCCAGCTCCGTCCCGGCCACCTCGACCGCCGTACGGACCGCCGCGGTGACGTCGTACGTGTCGACCAGCAGCGTCGTGTCGCGCCCCAGCGAGTCGACCTGGGCCCGGAAGGCGTCACGCTCGGAGTCGTGCAGCAGGGTGAACGCGTGGGCGCTCGTGCCGACCGTCGGGATGTTGTAGCGGAAGCCCGCGGCCAGGTCCGACGTGGTGTCGAAGCCGCCGATGTACGCGGCACGGGCCGACGCCACCGCCGACAGCTCGTGCGTGCGCCGGGCACCCATCTCGATCAGCCCGCGCCCGCCCGCCGCCGCCGACATCCGCGAGGCCGCCGCGGCGATGGCCGAGTCGTGGTTGAGGATCGACAGGATCACCGTCTCCAGCAGCACGCACTCGGCGAAGGAGCCCTCGACCCGCAGGATCGGCGAGCCCGGGAAGTACACCTCGCCCTCCGGGTAGCCCCAGATGTCGCCGCTGAAGCGGTAGTCCGCCAGATAGTCGAGCGTGGGCCCGTCGACCACGTTCTGGTCGCGCAGGAAGGTGAGCATCTCGTCGTCGAAGTGGAAGTTCTCCACCGCGTCCAGGACCCGCCCGATACCCGCGACGACGCCGTAGCGCCGTCCCTCGGGCAGCCGTCGGGTGAACGCCTCGAAGACCGAGCGCCGGCCGGCGGTGCCGGCCTTCAGTGCGGCCTGCACCATCGTGAGCTCGTACTGGTCGGTGAAGAGTGCGGTCGACGGCACACCGACGCGTCGCCCAAGGTCCGCTGAGTTCATGCCGGGGATGCTACCCCTATTTCGTCAAAGTGACGAGATGGGGGTGCCGGGGCCCCTCCGACGGCCGGGTCCGGCCCGCCGCGCCACCGGCCCCGTTTGTGCGATGCCCCCTCCCGGGTGGCAGCATGGGGTAGGTGAGCGTCGCCCCCGTAGAGATCGAACGTCCTGAATCGGCCGAGGAGAACCTCGTCGTCCCCGAGCCCGACGTCCCCTGGGTGACGCTGGTCCACAACGACCCGGTCAACCTGATGAGCTACGTGACCTATGTCTTCCAGGCCTACTTCGGCTACTCCAAGGACAAGGCCCACAAGCTGATGCTCGACGTCCATCAGAAGGGTCGCGCCGTCGTCTCCAGCGGGAGCCGTGAAGAGATGGAACGCGATGTCCAGGCCATGCACGGCTACGGACTGTGGGCCACCCTCACCCAGGACCGCAACTGACACCCGCACCACCCTCCCGCCCGACCACCATCGGAGAGAACCCATGGCCGGCCACTTCGAGGCCACCCCCGGCGGCGGCGCGGCCGTCGCGCTCGACGAGGTGGAGATCGCGATCCTGCGCTCCCTCGCCGTCCAGCTGCTCGAACTCATCGGTCCCGGCGACGAACCCGCCGAGGGCGAGGACCCGCTTGCCGCGCTGTTCGCCGAGGGCCCCAGCGAACCGCCCTCCGACCCCGCCCTGGCCCGCCTCTTCCCCGAGGCCTACGGCGACGACGACACCGAACTGCGGGCCGCTTCAGCCGAGTTCCGCCGCTTCACCGAGAACGACCTGCGCACCCGCAAGCGCGACGACGCCCTGGTCGTCGTCCGCACCCTGGACGCGCTCGCACCGCAATCGGAAGGGGCGTCGCGCAGCGACTCCGGCAAGCGTGAGGAGGGCGTAGCCGTCCTCACCCTCACCGCCGACGAATGCCGCAACTGGCTGGGCTCCCTCAACGACCTCCGGCTCACCATCGGCACCCGCCTGGAGGTCTCCGACGAGGACGAGGGCGAGAGCGGCTCCCTCTACCGGCTGCCGGACAGCGACCCGCGCAAGCCCATGGTCATGGCCTACCTCTGGCTGGGCGCACTCCAGGAAACACTCGTCGAAACGCTGATGCCGTAAGAGGCCGGCCACCGGGTGTTCGCTCAACGGACGCTCAAATCCGAATAACGATCGCGTCACCTGATCGGTCTTTTTTGCAGCACCCGGCCCCCGTTGTCCGCTTTTTCCTGTGGTCTGCGCCACATAATGTCCGGTGGATCACCGATGTGTCCGTGATAAATCTTCACGACCACTCGGGGACGCCACCCCTGTTCCCGGGTAGGCGCTACGAGCCGGCAACCACCGGCAGCACTCCATCCATATCCGGGGGGATCAGGACCTGATCCGCGGCCGCAAGGCCCGGATCGGCGTGGAGAAAGGCGCAGCACATGACATCGGCGCAGGTCGACGACAAGGGACAGAACCCGCACGCCGCAGCCGCGGATGCCACCACTTCCGCCGAGGGCTACCAAAGAGCACTCGGCGCCCGCCAGATCCAGATGATCGCGATCGGCGGGGCCATCGGCACCGGCCTCTTCCTCGGCGCCGGCAAAGCCATCGCCAAGGCCGGACCCAGCCTCATCCTGGCGTACGCCATCGCGGGCCTGGTCATCTTCTTCATCATGCGGGCGCTCGGCGAACTCCTCATGTACCGCCCGGTCTCGGGCTCCTTCTCGGAGTACGCCCGCGAATTCGTCGGCCCCTTCGCAGGCTTCGTCACCGGCTGGACCTACTGGCTCTTCTGGGTCGTCACCGGAATCACCGAAGTGACCGCCGCAGCCCAGTACATGACCTTCTGGTTCGACATTCCGCAATGGGTGTCCGCACTGATCTTCACGATCATTCTGTACGGCGTGAACCTGATCTCCGTGAAGTTGTTCGGAGAGCTCGAATTCTGGTTCTCGATGGTCAAGGTCACCGCCATCGTCGGCATGATCCTCATCTGTGCCGGAATCCTCACCCTCGGATTCTCCGACGCCGGCGACACCGCGTCCGTCACCCATCTGTGGTCCGACGGCGGCTTCTTCCCGCACGGCATCAAGGGCACCCTGATGACGCTGCAGATCGTGATGTTCGCCTTCCTCGCCGTCGAACTCGTCGGCGTCACCGCGGGCGAGTCCAAGGACCCCAAGACCGTCCTGCCCAAGGCCATCAACACCGTGCCGTGGCGCATCGCCGTCTTCTACGTCGGCGCCCTCATCATGATCCTCTCGGTCGTCCCCTGGACCGAGTTCTCACCCGGCGTCTCCCCGTTCGTCGAAGCGTTCGAGAAGATGGGCCTCGGCCTCGGCGCCGGCATCGTCAACTTCGTCGTCCTGACCGCCGCACTCTCCTCCTGCAACTCCGGCATGTACTCCACCGGCCGGATGCTGCGCGACCTCGCGCTCAACGGCCAGGGACCGAAGTTCTTCACCCGGCTCACGAGGAGCGGCACCCCCCTCGTCGGCACCACGGTCTCCGCCGCCCTCATGCTCGTCGGCGTCTGGATCAACTACCAGTGGCCCGGTGACGCCTTCACCTACGTCGTCTCCTTCGCCACCATCTCCGGCATGTGGGCCTGGATCATGATCCTGGTGAGCCAGCTCCGCTACCGCCGCCTGGCCGACCGCGGTGTCCTCCCGCAGTCCACCTTCCGGGCCCCCGGAGCCCCGTACACCAGCGTCTTCGCCCTCGCCTTCATCGGCGTCGTCATCGTCATGATGGGCATCGACAAGGACGCCAGGATCTCGCTCTACTGCGCTCCGCTGTGGGCCCTGATCCTCGGTGTCTCCTACCTGGTCCTCAAGGCCCGCAACCCCGGGAACAAGGCCTTCGCCGGCCGCTGAACCACAGGCCGCACAGAGGTCGCGTCCACGATGCGGGCCCCCGCGTACCACTCCTCGGTACGCAGGGGCCCGTCGTCCTATCCTGGGCGCCATGCTGACCATCACCCAGGCGCTGTACGACCAGATCGTCGCGCACTCCCGCGCCGACCACCCCGACGAGGCGTGCGGCGTGGTCGCCGGGCCCGCCGGAACCGGCCGCCCCGAACGCTTCATCCCCATGCTCAACGCGGCCCGCTCGCCCACGTTCTACGAATTCGACTCGGCCGACCTCCTCAAGCTCTACCGCGACATGGACGACCGCGACGAGGAGCCCGTGATCGTCTACCACTCGCACACGGCGACCGAGGCCTACCCCTCCCGCACCGACGTCACGTACGCCAACGAACCCGGCGCCCACTACGTCCTGGTCTCGACCGCCGACACCGACGACGCGGGGCCCTTCCAGTTCCGCTCGTACCGCATCGTGGACGGCGAGATCACCGAGGAGGACGTCGAGGTCGTCGCCGCCCACCCCGCACCCTGACCTCGGCACCGGCACCGGAGCGCGGCAGGTGGACAGGGCCTCCCGCCCCTCTCTGTCCACCTGCCGAACGCCAACCATCCATCAGGTGAGATCACATTCCGGATCCCGGACCGGGAATCGATACGATGAGCGCATGGTTCCCCATGACGTGAGCGACAAGACGCCGGGCACGCTGCTCGTGGCGCGCCTGCACGTCGACCTGTGCCGACTCGCCAGCGCGATCTGTACGAACCACCGGACCGCCGGCCGCGAGGCCTGAGCCGGGCCCAGGCCCGGCGCCGCCCCACCGGACGCCACCCGTCACGCACCACCCCCTGCGCGGGGGCAGAGCCGCGCGCCCCACGCCCACCGCCACCACTCCGCTTCGACAGGAGCCCACGCCATGGCCATCGAGGTCCGCATCCCGACCATCCTCCGCACCTACACCGACGGCGCCAAGGCCGTCGAAGGCAACGGGGACACCCTCGCCGACCTCTTCACGGACCTGGAAAGCCGCCACACCGGCATCCGTGAGCGCATCGTCGACGGCGACCAGCTCCGCCGCTTCGTGAACGTCTACCTCAACGACGAGGACGTCCGCTTCCTCGACGGCATCTCCACCAAGCTCAGCGACGGCGACAACATCACCATCCTCCCGGCCGTCGCCGGCGGCATGAACTGATGCGCTACGACAGCCCGCTCGCCGCAGTGGGCAACACCCCGCTCGTCCGCCTGCCGCGGCTGTCACCGTCGGACGACGTCCGCATCTGGGCCAAGCTGGAGGACCGCAACCCCACCGGCTCGATCAAGGACCGCCCCGCGCTCCACATGGTCGAGCAGGCCGAGAAGGACGGCCGGCTCACCCCCGGCTGCACCATCCTCGAACCCACCAGCGGCAACACCGGCATCTCGCTGGCCATGGCGGCCAAGCTCAAGGGCTACCGCATCGTCTGCGTGATGCCGGAGAACACCTCCCAGGAGCGGCGCGACCTCCTCGCCATGTGGGGCGCGGAGATCATCTCCTCCCCGGCCGCGGGCGGCTCCAACACCGCCGTCCGCGTCGCCAAGGAACTCGCGGCCGAGCACCCCGACTGGGTCATGCTCTACCAGTACGGCAACCCCGACAACGCGGGCGCCCACTACGCCACCACCGGCCCCGAGATCCTCACCGACCTTCCCTCCATCACCCACTTCGTCGCCGGCCTCGGCACCACGGGCACCCTCATGGGCGTCGGCCGCTACCTGCGCGAACACGTTGACGGCATCAAGATCGTCGCTGCGGAACCGCGTTACGACGACCTCGTCTACGGCCTGCGCAACCTCGAC
Source organism: Streptomyces sp. NPDC005761 (assembly GCF_040630635.1). Lineage (NCBI taxonomy): Bacteria > Bacillati > Actinomycetota > Actinomycetes > Kitasatosporales > Streptomycetaceae > Streptomyces > Streptomyces sp. NPDC005761. The sequence goes on from NZ_JBEXXX010000009.1 coordinate 128,404, forward strand.
GAGGGCTTCGTCCCCGAGCTCTACGACGCCTCGGTCCTCACCACCCGCTTCTCCGTAGGATCCGCCGACGCCGTCACCCGCACCCGCGAACTCCTCCAGCAGGAGGGCATCTTCGCGGGCGTCTCCACCGGCGCCGCGCTGCACGCCGCGATCGGCGTCGGCAACAAGGCGGTCAAGGCCCAGGAGAGCGCCGACATCGTCTTCGTCGTCGCCGACGGAGGCTGGAAATACCTGTCGACGGGCGTCTACACCGCACCCACGACAGAAGCGGCGATCGAAACGCTGCAGGGCCAGCTCTGGGCGTAGGCCCACGCGCTGTACGCACCCCGGACGCCGGGGGTTCCCGACCACAGAGGTCGGGGACCCCCGGCGTCCGCCGTTTCGGGGGCTTCGCCCCCGCACCTCCGCTCCTCAAGCGCCGGAGGGCCCTGAAAGGCAGCCTCGCCGACGCTTGAGGAGCGGGGGCCCGGTGGCAGCGGCCCCAGCTACGGGAACGGGCGGGCGGGGGAACAGGCCCGCCGCAGGCGCACACCGCCGCCGGCGCGCCCACCCCCCACCGAGCCCCGAGGGGCGCCCCGCTTCCATCGAACCGGTGACAGCACAGGTGAGTTCCCCCACAACGGCACACTCCGGAGGAGCGACCAGCTCTTTCGCGCCTTACGCTCAACAAACCGCTCAACCGACCGCACGAACCCTCCCCGTTCCCACGTCTCGGAGGTTCACGCTCCATGAAGCTCACCGTCGTCGGCTGCTCCGGCTCGTTCCCGTCCGCGGGATCGGCATGCTCGAGCTACCTCGTAGAGGCCGACGGCTTCAGGCTGCTCCTCGACATGGGCAACGGCGCCCTCGGCGAGCTGCAGCGCCACGTCGGTCTCTACGACCTCGACGCCATCTTCCTCAGCCACCTCCATGCCGATCACTGCATCGACATGTGCGCGTACTTCGTCGTCCGGTACTACCCGCACGGCGGCGGACGCCCGGCCCGCATCCCGGTCTACGGCCCCGAGGGCACGGAGCAGCGGCTCACCACCGCACACGCCGACACCCCGTCCGACCACGCCATGAGCGAGGTCTTCGACTTCCACACCCTGAAGCCCGGCTCGTTCGACATCGGCCCCTTCTCGGTGCGCACGGAGAAGCTCTGCCACCCCGTCGACACGTTCGGCATTCGCATCGAGCACGGCGGCAGCTCGCTCACGTACTCCGGTGACACCGGCACGTGCGAGGCTCTGGACGAGCTCGCGGAGGGCGCAGACCTCTTCCTCTGCGAGGCGTCGTTCGTCCACGGCAAGGAAGACATCCCGGACCTCCACCTCAACGGCCGCGAGGCGGGTGAGCTCGCCGCCCGCGCGCAGGTGGGCCGCCTGGTCCTCACCCACATCCCGCCGTGGACCGACGCCGACCGCAACCTCTCCGACGCCCGCGAGGTCTTCGACGGCCCGACGGAACTGGCGGCACCGGGCGCGGTCTACGAGATCTGAGCCGAACGCACGACGAAGCCCTCACCTTCCGCCGGGAAGGTGAGGGCTTCGGACTGTCGTCGTACGGACTACTTGGCCTCGGCCTTGAGGAGCTCCGCGAGCTCCTCGTCGGACTCACGGCCCGGCGTCGGCAGGTTGAACTTGGTGATCGCGAAGCGGAAGACCGCGTAGTAGACCGCCGCGAAGCAGAGGCCGACCAGCGCGAGCAGCCACGGCTTCTCCGCGATACCGAGGTTCAGGAAGTAGTCGACCGCGCCGGCGGAGAAGCCGAAGCCGTCCTTCATGCCGAGGGCCCAGGTGAGCGCCATCGAGACACCGGTCAGCACCGCGTGGATCGCGTAGAGCACCGGGGCGATGAACATGAACGTGAACTCGATCGGCTCGGTCACACCGGTGACGAACGCGGTGGCGGCGAGCGAGAACATCATGCCGCCGACGACCTTGCGGCGCTCGGGGCGCGCGCAGTGGGTGATCGCGAGGCAGGCCGCCGGGAGGGCGAACATCATGATCGGGAAGAAGCCGGTCATGAACTGGCCCGCGGTCGGGTCACCGTGCAGGAAGCGGGCGATGTCGCCGTGGTAGTCCACGCCGCCGTCGTTGTACGTACCGGCCTGGAACCACGGGAAGGAGTTCAGGAGGTGGTGCATGCCGATCGGGATCAGCGCGCGGTTGGCGACACCGAAGATGCCCGCGCCCACTGCGCCGGATCCGACGAGCCACTCACTGAGGTTGTGCAGCCCGGCACCGAGGACCGGCCAGATCAGACCGAAGATGATGCCGACGACCAGGCCCGCGAAGGCGGAGAGGATCGGAACCAGACGGCGGCCACCGAAGAAGCCCGCCCAGTCAGGCAGCTTGGTCCGGTAGAACTTCTGGTAGAGCAGGGCGACGACTATGCCCATGACCACGCCACCGAGCACACCGGCGTTGACCGGGGCCTCGTTCATGACGATCTTGCCGTCGACCACGGCGGCGACCTTGGGCAGGTTGCTGTCGGTGAAGGTGGCGAGCACCTTCTGGAAGACCAGGTAGCCGGTGACGGCCGCGAGGGCGGTCGAACCGTCCGACTTCTTGGCGAAGCCGATCGCGATACCGACGCAGAACAGCAGCGCCATGTTGTCGAGCAGCGCGCCGCCGCCCGCCGCCATGTAACCGGCGATCTTGTTGATGAAGTCCGGGAAGGACTCCTTGCCGAGCATGTCGCCCTGTCCGAAGCGGACCAGCAGGGCGGCTGCGGGCAGCACCGCGACCGGCAGCATGAGGCTGCGGCCGATGCGCTGCATGACCGCCATCACGCCGGCGCCCTTCTTCTTGGTGACCGCGGGAGCGGTGCCAGCCGTGGACATCAACTTCCTCCATTGGGCAAGGCGCCGCCAGGGACAGGGTGTTTGGGTGGGCGACGACTCGAGAAACGCGCCGCCATGGCGGCGCGTGGTCTGGACCACTGAGTGGTGTAGACCAGTTGTAGCACGGTGAGGGTTAGATAAGGAACCTGCAATTTCCGACTACTTCGCAGTAGCCACCACCCACGCACAGTGACATGCCGAAGGCCCCCGGACCGGAGGTCCGGGGGCCTTCGCCGCCCAGGGTATAAGCCCTGGTCGGAGCAGCTACTTCGTGAGGTCCTTCTCGATCTCCTCCTCCAGTTCGTCGGGCTCGCGGCCCGGCGTCTGGAGGTTGAACCTGGTGATCGCGAACCGGAAGATGACGTAATACACGACGGCGAACGCCAACCCGATCGGGATGATCAGCCAGGGTTTCGTCGCCAGACTCCAGTTGATGACGTAGTCGATCAGACCCGCCGAGAAGCTGAAACCGTCCTTCACCCCGATCGCCCACGTCACCGCCATCGACACACCGGTCAGCAGCGCGTGGATCGCGTACAGCAGCGGCGCGACGAAGAGGAACGAGTACTCGATCGGCTCCGTGATTCCCGTCACGAAAGACGTCAGGCCGACCGAGACCATCATGCCGCCGACCGCCTTGCGGCGATGCGGCTTCGCACAGTGGTAGATCGCCAGCGCCGCCGCCGGCAACGCGAACATCATGATCGGGAAGAAGCCCGTCGTGAACTGACCTGCCGTCGGGTCACCCGCCAGGAACCGGTTGATGTCACCGTGCACCATCGTCCCGTCCGGCTTCGTGTAATCACCGAACTGGAACCAGACGAACGTGTTCAGGAACTGGTGCAGACCGATCACCAGCAACGCACGGTTGGCCACACCGAAAATGCCCGAACCCGCCCAGTCCAGGTCCACCAACCACTTCGAGAAGCTCGTCAGCCCGTCACCGATCGGCTGCCACAGCCACGCACACAGCGCCGCGAACAGCAGACCGACGAACGCCATGATGATCGGGACGAGCCGGCGCCCGTTGAAGAACCCCAGCCAGTCCACCAGCTTCACCCGGTGGTACCGCTGCCAGAACCACGCCGACATCAGACCCATCACGATGCCGCCGAACACCCCCGGGTTCTGGTACTCCGCCGCCGTCACCTGCGCATCACCCGTGACACACGTACCGAACCAGGTGCCACCCGACACGAACGTCGAACCACTGTCGCAGTCCACCGGGAACGCGTGCAGCACCGCGTAATAGACCAGGAAACCCGTCACCGCGGCCAGCGCCGTCGAACCGTCCGACTTCTTCGCCATGCCGATCGCGACACCCACGCAGAACAGCAACGGCAGACCCAGCCCCGAGTCCAGCAGCGCACCACCGGCCGCCGCGAACACCTTGGCGATGTTGTTCCAGCCGAGGCCCTCGTCACCGAACACATCCGGCTGGCCGAGCCGGTTCAGAATGCCTGCTGCCGGCAGCACCGCGATCGGGAGCTGCAGGCTGCGCCCCATCTTCTGCAGGCCCTGGAAGAGGCCGTTCCACCACTTCTTCTGTGGGATCGCTGCGCTGCTTGAGCTCATCGGCGTCCTCCCGGAACAGGCCACGTTTGGCGGGTGTTGCAGACTGGTGTAGACCAGTTGCGGTACGGTGCGGAGCCCGCCCGGAAGACAGGGCGCCGGTGATCGTCATCATTGGTGATGGCCCAGCCACTCGCTCGCGAAGTTGGGCCAACCGTGCGTTACCGTGACGAAACGGACCCAGGGTGGGCCGTCGCACGTACGTGAAGAACCAGGGAGAAGGCCATGGCCAGCAAGGCTGAGAAGATCGTCGCCGGGCTCGGCGGAATCGAGAACATCGAAGAGGTCGAAGGCTGCATCACCCGCCTCCGCACCGAGGTCATCGACCCGAGCAAGGTCGACGAAGCCGCGCTCAAGGCCGCCGGCGCCCACGGCGTCGTCAAGATGGGCACCGCGATCCAGGTCGTCATCGGCACCGACGCCGACCCCATCGCCGCCGACATCGAAGACATGATGTGACCCACCGCTGAACCCCCCCGGGCCCCCGGCCCGGACCCCCTCGGGCCCCGCCCCCCCACCAGGACGGGGCCCGAGGCGTACCACCCCCACACACCGCAACGGCCCACACCCCGCACCCGATAAAGTCGACGCCATGTCTCGTATCGACGGCCGCACCCCCGACCAGCTCCGCCCCGTCACCATCGAACGCGGATGGAGCAAGCACGCCGAAGGATCCGTACTCGTCTCCTTCGGCGACACCAAAGTCTTCTGCACCGCCTCCGTCACCGAAGGCGTCCCGCGCTGGCGCAAGGGAAGCGGCGAAGGCTGGGTCACCGCCGAATACTCCATGCTGCCCCGCTCCACCAACACCCGCGGCGACCGCGAATCCGTACGCGGCAAGATCGGCGGCCGCACTCACGAGATCAGCCGACTCGTCGGACGCTCCCTGCGCGCCGTCATCGACTACAAAGCCCTCGGCGAGAACACCATCGTCCTCGACTGCGACGTCCTGCAGGCCGACGGCGGCACCCGCACCGCCGCCATCACCGGCGCCTACGTCGCCCTCGCCGACGCCATCACCTGGGCCCAGGGCAAGAAGATCATCAAGCACGGCCGCAAGCCGCTCACCGGCACCGTCTCCGCCATCAGCGTCGGCATCGTCGACGGCACCCCCCTCCTCGACCTCTGCTACGAAGAGGACGTCCGCGCCGAAACCGACATGAACGTCGTCTGCACCGGCGACGGCCGCTTCGTCGAGATCCAGGGCACCGCCGAGGCCGAGCCCTTCGACCGCGACGAACTCAACGCGCTCCTCGACCTCGCCACCACCGGCTGCGCCGACCTCACCCAGCTCCAGAAGAGCGCCCTCGCCCTCACCCTCGGCGAGTAGGCCCGGGTAAAGAAGCAACCAAGAACCCCCCGAACGGCGTCGATACGCATACGGGCGCACGGGTCGAACCGTGCGCCCGTCCGCGCATCCGCACCCGGGGAGGGACCCACCATGGCCACGCGCCACCGACGCCACCGCCGCACCGCACTGGCCATCGCCGCCACGCTGCTCGCCGTCACCGCCGCGGCAGGCTGCAGCGCACTCGACAAGACACTCGACTGCGTCCGCACCGCCGACGCCATCGCCACCAGCGTCGACAACCTCCAGCAGGCCGTCGCGAACGCCTCCAGTGACCCCACCCAGGCCTCCGAATCGCTCGACGAGATCGACAAGGAGCTCGGCAACCTCGGCGACAAGACCGACGACGCCGACCTCAGCAAGGCCGTCGACGACCTCCAGGTCGGCGTCGCCAGCGTCCGCGACTCCATCGACAAGGGCGACGCCACCCCCGACATCACCCCCGTCACCAACGCGGCAACGGAGATCGGCAAGGTCTGCACCCCGTAACGGCCCGACCCCGGCGCGGCGATAATCGACCCATGACCCGCCTCATCCTCGCCACCCGCAACGCCGGGAAGATCACCGAACTCCACGCGATCCTCGCCGACGCAGGCCTCACCTACGAACTCGTCGGCGCGGACGCTTACCCGGAGATCCCCGACGTCAAGGAAACCGGCGTCACCTTCGCCGAGAACGCCCTCCTCAAGGCCCACGCCCTCGCCCAGGCCACCGGCCACCCCGCCATCGCCGACGACTCCGGCCTCTGCGTCGACGTACTCGGCGGCGCCCCCGGCATCTTCTCGGCCCGCTGGGCCGGCACCCACGGCAACGACCAGGCCAACCTCGACCTGCTCCTCGCCCAGCTCTCCGACATCGACGCGACGCACCGCGCCGCCCACTTCGCCTGCGCCGCCGCCCTCGCCCTCCCCGACGGCACGGAACGCGTGGTCGAGGGCCGCCTGCTCGGCACCCTGCGCCACGTCCCCGCCGGTGCGCACGGCTTCGGCTACGACCCGATCCTGGAGCCGGAGGGCGAGACCCGCACCTGCGCGGAGCTGACCCCGGCGGCGAAGAACGCGATCAGCCACCGGGGGAAGGCGTTCCGGGGGCTGGTGCCGGTGGTGCGGGAACTGGTGGGCTGACACGCAGGAGGCCGCTACCTTCGAAACGAAGGTAGCGGCCTCTCTTTGCCTGTGGGCCCGGTGGGATTCGAACCCACGACACACCGGACCTAAACCGGCGCCCTCTAGCCAGCTGGGGTACGGACCCGCGCGGCCCACTCTACTGTGCGCCGTTGCGGCGCTTCGAGAAGGTTCCGGTCTGACTGTGGCAGGACGGGCAGAGGTATCGCAGGTTCTCCTGGCGGTTGTTGAGACGGTCGCCATCGATGTGATCGACCTCCAGGACGAGACGGTTTCCCCGCCATGTCTCGCCGGTGTACGCCCCTCCTGAGACGAGCACTCGACGATGTCGGGGTCCCTCGCACATGCGCGAGATGCGGAGGCATCATTGGCGTTCGTCGTCTCGCGAGCCGCTTCCTCCAGCAGCTCGCGCGTGTACCGAACCGTCAGAGTCCCCTCCGCATCCGGCCGCCCGTTCGCGGCCTCGTACGGAGTAACGAACCGATTATCGGGGAGTCACGTCCGATATCCGACAAGATGCGGAATGGCCCGCCCCGCTTCGGCGACAACCGAAGCGGGGCGGGCCATTTCCCGTGCGGGACGGGTCAGAACTTCGGGTCCGGGGTCTGGGCCGCGACCAGTTCCTCCGCCTCCGCGCTCGTCTCCACCGACGGGGGTGACCCCGCCAGCGGCTTGTTCGCGGTCTCCTTCATGCAGGCCACCGCGATCACGCCGACCAGCGCCGCCGCCATCGCGTAGTACGCCGGCATCAGGTTGCTGCCGGACCAGCTGATCAGGGCTGTGATGACCAGCGGAGTCGTACCGCCGAAGATCGACGCCGACAGGTTGTAGCCCACCGACAGGGACCCGTAGCGGACGTTCGTCGGGAACAGGGCCGGGAGTGCCGCGGACATCGTGCCGAGCATGCAGACCAGGGAGAGGCCCAGCATCAGCATGCCGATCGTGATCGCGGGGATGCTGCCCTGGCGGATCAGGAGGAAGGCGGGGAGGGAGAGGATCAGGAAGCCGAGCATGCCCGTCATGAGGAGGGGCTTGCGGCCGAAGCGGTCGGAGAGTTTGCCGACCTGGCTGATGATCAGCATGAGGAACACCATGACGGCGAGCAGGATGAGCAGGCCGTGGGTCTCGCTGTAGCCGAGTTCGTCGGAGAGGTACGTCGGCATGTACGACAGCAGCATGTAGTCGGTGATGTTGTACGCGCCGACCAGGCAGATGCAGAGGATCAGCGTCGGCCAGTAGCTGCGGAAGATCTTGGCGAGGTCGCCCTTGGCGGTGGTCTCGACGCCGTCCGCGGCCTCGGTGGCGTGTGCGGTGCCGCCCTCCAGCTTCTGGAAGGCGGGGGTCTCGTCGAGGCGCAGTCGCAGGTAGAGGCCGACGAGGCCGAGGGGTCCGGCGACGAGGAAGGGGATGCGCCAGCCCCAGGCCTCCATCTGGCTGTCGGTGAGGAGGGCGTAGAGCGCGGTGACGAGGCCGGCGGCGCCGACGTAGCCGGCGAGGGTGCCGAATTCGAGGAAGCTGCCGAAGTAGCCGCGTCGTTTGTCGGGGGCGTACTCGGCGATGAATGTGGAGGCGCCGCCGTACTCGCCGCCGGTGGAGAAGCCCTGGAGCATCCGGAAGACGATGAGAAGGATGGGGGCCCCGACGCCGATGGTGTCGTGGGAGGGGATGACGCCGATGGCGAAGGTGCCGACCGCCATGAGGATCATGGTGAGGGCGAGGACCTTCTTGCGGCCGATCTTGTCGCCCATGGGGCCGAAGAACATCCCGCCGAGGGGCCGTACGAGGAAGGCGACGGCGAAGGTGGCGAAGGAGGAGAGGAGCTGAGTGGTGTCGTTTCCTGACGGGAAGAAGACATGGCCCAGGGTGGCGGCGAGGTAGGAGTAGATGCCGAAGTCGAACCACTCCATGGCGTTACCGAGTGATGCCGCCTTGACCGCGCGCTTGACCGCCTGGTCGTCCGTGACGGTGATGTCCGTCCTGCGCAGTTTGGGGTTCTGGCGCTTACGGATGGCACGGAAGAGGGCAGGGTGGCGTTTGACCGCTTCGGGGTCGGCCGCCTGATGGGGGTCGGAGGCCGCCATGGCCGGGTCCTTTCCTCGGTGGGTGTTCCAGGAAAGGCTTCTGCGCGGACATGGCGGTTGCAAACCGATTCGCCCGGGGATTGGGATGTCCATCACATGTTTTCGGCCATTCGGCTCAATCCCCGGGCGGTGTGCGGGTGGCTCGCGGCAGGTCAGATGCCGAGGTCCTTGATGATCTTGGCGACGTGGCCGGTGGCCCTCACGTTGTAGAAGGCGTGCTCGACCTTGCCGTTCTCGTCGACGACGATCGTGGAGCGGATGACGCCCATCACCGTCTTGCCGTAGTTCTTCTTCTCGCCGAAGGCGCCGTAGGCCTCCAGGGTCTCCTTGGCGGGGTCGCCGAGGAGGGTGACCTTGAGGTTTTCCTCGTCGCGGAACGCGGCGAGCTTCTCCGGCTTGTCGGGGGAGATGCCGATGACGTCGTAGCCGGCTGTGGCGAGGAGGTCGAGGTTGTCGGTGAAGTCGCAGGCTTGCTTGGTGCAGCCGGGGGTAAGGGCGCGGGGGTAGAAGTAGACGATGACCTTGCGGCCCTTGTGGTCCGCGAGCGAGACGTCGTTCCCGTCGGCGTCGGGGAGGGTGAAGGCGGGGGCGGTGTCGCCGGTCGTGAGGCGCTCGCTCATGGTTCTCCTCGTTGGTACGTGGGGTGTACGGGACCGAGGGTAATAGGGGTGCCGCCGGGTGCGGGAGCGGTCGAGCTGACAGACTGTCGATGAAGGTTTACCGGACGAGGACCACGGAGGCGGCGCAGTGTCGGATGCCAGGACCCCTGCGCAGATCGAGGCGGACATCATCAGCAGGCGTGAGCAGCTCGCGGTGGTGCTCGATGAGATCGGGGTGCGGGTGCACCCGAAGACGATCATGGGTGATGCGAAGGCCAAGGCGGCCGGGGCCGTGGACCGGACGGCCGGGCGGGCGTTCGTCGCGGTGAACCGGGCGGTGTCGGACGTGAAGGCGCAGTTCGTGTCGGAGGAGGGTGCGCCGCGTCTGGAGCGGGTGATTCCTGTGGCGTTGCTCGTGGTGGGTGTGGTGGGTCTGCTCACCGTGTCGAAGCGGCGCGAAAGGCGTTGACCCCCGAGGGCGTGTGCTCGCCTCGCGTCCAGGTAGGTTGCGGGGCGTGAGCGAGAACAGCGACGACAAGCTGCCCATCCGGATGCTGCACGACCGTGTGCTGGTCCGGTCCGATTCTCCCGAGGGCGAGCGGCGTTCCGGCGGGGGCATTCTGATTCCGGCGACGGCTGCGGTCGGGCGTCGGCTGGGTTGGGCCGTGGTGGTCGCGGTGGGGCAGAACGTGCGGACGGTGGAGCCGGGGGACCGGGTGCTGTACGACCCCGAGGACCGTGCCGAGGTCGAGGTGCGGGGCGTGGCGTATGTGCTGATGCGGGAGCGGGATCTGCATGCGGTGGCTGCGGACCGGTTCGAGGGTTCGGTGGATTCGACCGGCCTGTACCTGTAGCGCGGATTGTGGTGTGCGGGGCCTGGTGACCGTGGTCACCAGGCCTTTTGCCTGTCCTTTGCTACGGTGGTGGGACCCCGACGAGACGCGCCGTACCGGGCTTCGAAAAGACGACGCATCCGTGTTGTTCGCGTGTTGTGTCGTCGGAGGTGTCGTCGTGGCGTGGGTCTTGTTGGTGGTCGCGGGTCTGCTGGAAGTGGCCTGGTCGATCGGGATGAAGTACACCGAGGGGTTCACCCGGCTGTGGCCGAGTGTGTTCACGGGGCTGGGGATTGTCGCGAGCATGCTGTTGCTGTCGCATGCGGCGCGGACTCTGCCGATCGGTACGGCGTACGGGGTGTGGGTCGGTATCGGTGCGGCGGGTGCGGCGGTGCTGGGCATGGTGGTGCTGCATGAGCCGGTGACGGCGGCCCGGATCTTCTTCGTGTGTCTGTTGTTGGTGGCTGTGGTGGGGCTGAAGGCGACGTCGGGTCACTGACGGGCGGGGGTGGCGGGGGCGCGGGTGCCGCGGGCGCCTTCGAAGAAGCCTGTGCCGCCGTTGTTGTCGCCGCCTCCGTTGTTGTTGCCTCCTCCGTTGTCCTCGCCGCCCGTGCCGCCTCCGTTGTTTCCGCCTCCGGTTTCTGTGCCGCCGTCCGTGATGCCGCCGATCAGGTTGTCGGTGGTGCCGGGGGTGGTCTGGGGGGCGGACGGGGTGGTGGGCGGGTTGGCGGAGGGGGTGGTGGGGGTGGTGCCGGAGGGGGTCCGGGAGGGTTGCCCGGTGGTGCCGGGGGCGGTGTTCTCCTCGGTGGGGAGTTCGGTCTCGTCGGTGCCGCTTTCCAGGTCGAGGTGGAAGTTGGCGACGGGTGTGCCGCGCAGGGCGGTCCGGGTGTACTGGGCCCAGGTCTGGGCGGGGGCGCCGCCGCCGTTGATGCGGGGCAGGCCGAGGGCGCCGTAGAGGGGTTTCTGGGCGCCGGTGTCGGGGTTCTGGCCCATGACGGCGATGACGGTGGCCAGGTCGGGCGTGTAGCCGGCGAACCAGGCGGCCTTGTCCTCCTCGGCGGTGCCGGTCTTTCCGGCGGAGGGGCGGCCGGAGCCCTGGGCGGCGGTGCCGGTGCCGCCGTCGACGACGCTCCGGAGGATCGAGGTGGTGGTGTCGGCGGCTTCGCGGGTGACGGTCTGTTTCGTGGTGCGGTCGGGGAGCTTGACGGTCTCGCCGTCCTTGGTGATGTGGTCGACGAGGGTGTGGTCGCGGTGCTTGCCGTGGTTGGCGAGGGTCGCGTAGGCCTCGGTCATGTCGAGGACGCTGGCGGTGGAGGGGCCGAGGGCGATGGAGGGGGAGGCGGTGAGGTCGGGGGTGTCCTTGGGGATGCCGAGGTCGATGGCGGTGGCGCGGACCTTCTCGGGGCCGACGTCTTCCGCCATCTGGGCGTAGACGGCGTTGACGGATCTGTCGGTGGCGGTGCGGACGGTGATGGGGCCGTAGCTGACGTCGTCCTCGTTGGCCGGGGCGTATCCGGTGGGTCCGTCGGGTCCCTGGACCATGCGTTTGTTGGTGCCGTCGTAGATGGTGCTGGGGGTGATGCGGCGGCCGTCCTGGGTGGTGGAGCGGTTGGCGACGGCGGAGGTGAAGACGAAGGGCTTGAAGGTGGAGCCGACCTGGTAGTCGCGGCGGGTGGCGTTGTTGACGTACTGCCGGGTGTAGTCGATGCCTCCGTACATGGCGAGGACGCGTCCGGTGGCGGGGTCGATGGAGGTGCCGCCGACGCGGACGTTGCGGTCGGCCTTGTTCTTCTTGCTGGTCTTGGACATGACGTTGTCGTCGACGGCTTCGACGAGGGCGTCCTGCTTCTTCTTCTCCAGCGTGGTGGTGATGCGGTACCCGCGGGTGGCGAGGGTCTTCTCGTCGAGGATGTCGTGCTGGATGAGGTAGTCCTCGACGGCCTGGACGATGTAGCCGCGCTGGCCGGAGAGGCTGTTGGCGGGCTTGACGGGGCCGGGCAGGGGGAAGGTGAGGGCGGCGCGTTCGCCGGCGCCGAGCCACTCCTCCTTGACCATGCCGTCGACTACGTAGTTCCAGCGGGCGAGGACCGCCGGCCTGTTCTCGGGGTGGGTGATGACGTCGTAGGCGCTGGGGGCGTTGAGCAGGGAGGCGAGGTAGGCGCCTTCGGCGGTGGTGATGTCGCCGACGTCCTTGCTGTAGTAGGCCTGGGCGGCGGCCTGGATGCCGTAGGCGTTGCGGCCGAAGTAGCTGGTGTTGAGGTAGCCCTCGAAGATCTGGTCCTTGGTCTCTTCGCGGTTGAGCTTGATCGCGATGAAGAATTCCTTGATCTTGCGGACGATGGTCTGTTCCTGGCCGAGGTAGTAGTTCTTGACGTACTGCTGGGTGATGGTGGAGCCGCCCTGTTTGCCCTTGCCGGTGAGCGTGTTCCAGCCGGCGCGGGCCATGGCCTTGATGTCGACGGCGCGTTCGGAGTAGAAGTCGCGGTCCTCTGCGGCGAGCACGGCGTGCTGGACGGCGCGGGGGACCTGGGCGAGTCTGACGTTCTCGCGGTTCACCTCGCCGTCGCGGGCGATGACGCTGCCGTCCTTGTAGAGGTAGACGTTGGACTGGGCGGTTGCGCTGGCGTTGGCGGGCGGGATGTCGACGAGTTGGTAGCCGGCGATGAAGCCGCCGATGAGGACGAGGGCGATGAGGAGGATGCCGCCGAGGACCATGCGCCAGGTGGGGATCGCGCGGCGCCAGCCGGTGCGTTTGGGGCGCTTGGGCTTCTTCTGTCTTCCTGTGCCGGTGCCACCGGTGGCCGGGGTGCCCTGTTCCGCGGGGGCGGCAGCGTCGGCAGACAGGTCTCTGGGGGTCCAGCCCCGGTCTGCCGGGTCCCCGTTCTGCTGCTGTGGCTCGTCGCTCATGTCGGTGCAGACTCCTCGGCCGCGGTCAGTTCTCCCATACTGCACTTTTCTGCGGAATAACTACCGGATCGACCTTCGAAAAGCGGTCGCGGCGGGTCCCTCGGCTGGACTAGGCTCCTGCGCTTTGGTGTCCGCGCACGGCGGGGCACCCCGATGGTGGGGGGTGGTTGTGGTGCGGCTCTACGCGGTGGTGGCGGCGGGCGGGTTCCGGCGCTATGCCACGTACCGGATCGAGACGGCAGCGGGAGTCTTCACGAACACCGTCTTCGGTTTCATCCTGGCGTACACGTACGCGGCGTTGTGGGACGAGCGTCCGCAGCTCGGCGGCTACGACATGTCGCAGGCGCTCACGTATGTGTGGCTGGGCCAGGCGTTGCTGATGACGTGCGTGATGATGGGCGGCGGTTTCGAGGACGAGCTGATCGAGCGGATCCGTACGGGTGATATCGCGGTCGATCTGTACCGGCCGGTCGATCTTCAACTGTGGTGGCTGGCCGGAGATCTGGGCCGGGCGGCGTTTCATCTGCTGGGGCGGGGCATCGTGCCGATGATCCTCGGCTCGCTCGCCTTCGATCTGGCGATGCCCGCCTCACCGGGGGTCTGGGTGGCCTTCCTCGTCGCGGTGACGTTGGGGGTCGTGGTGAGTTTCGCGATCCGCTATCTGGTGGCGCTGTCGGCGTTCTGGCTGATGGACGGGGCGGGGGCGGCGCAGATGGCGTTCCTGGCGGGGATGTTCTTCTCGGGGATGCTGTTGCCGCTGAATCTGTTTCCTGGGCTGCTGGGTGAGGTGGCGCGGGCGCTGCCGTGGTCGGCGCTGCTCCAGGTGCCGGCCGATGTGTTCCTCGGGAAGCACACGGGCTGGGGTCTGGTACGGGTGTACGCCTTCCAGGCGGGCTGGGCGCTGGCGTTGCTGCTGGCCGGGCGGCTGTTGCAGTCGGTGGCGACGCGGAGGGTGGTGGTCCAGGGTGGCTGAGGCGGTGGACGTGGTGGAGACGGCCGTGGGGGAGGCGGCGTCCGGGGTGGTGTTCGTCCCGCGGTCGAGGGTGGTCGAGGGGGTCCGGGCGTACGGGCTGATCGTGGCGATGTGGCTGCGTTCGACGATGGCCTACCGGGCGTCGTTCGTGATGACGACGTTCGGGAACTTCGCGGCGACGGCGTTCGACTTCGTCGCGATTCTGCTGATGTTCTCTCACATCGACGTCCTGGGCGGGTACACCCTGCCGGAGATCGCCCTGCTGTACGGGGCGGCGGGCACGTCGTTCGGTCTGGCCGATCTGCTGATGGGGTCGATGGACCGGCTGGGCCGCCGGGTGCGGGACGGCACGCTGGACACACTGCTGGTGCGGCCGGTCCCGGTGATCGCGCAGGTGGCGGCGGACCGGTTCGCGCTGCGCAGGCTGGGGCGGGTGACGCAGGGTGCGCTGGTGCTCGGCTATGCGCTGGTGACGCTGGACATCGACTGGACGGTGGCGAGGGCGGTGCTCGTGCCGCTGATGGTGCTGAGTGGTGCGGCGATCTTCGCCGCGGTGTTCGTGGCCGGGGCGGCGTTCCAGTTCGTGGCGCAGGACGCCTCGCAGGTGCAGAACTCCTTCACGTACGGAGGGGCCACGCTGCTCCAGTATCCGCCGACGGTCTTCGCGACGGATCTGGTGCGCGGGGTGACGTTCGTCGTGCCGCTGGCCTTTGTGAACTGGCTTCCGGCGCTGTATGTGCTGGGCCGGGACTATCCGCTGGGTCTGCCGGACTGGGTGGCGTTCCTGCCGCCCCTGGTGGCGGGTGTGTGCGGGGCGGCGGCGGGCCTGGCGTGGCGGGCGGGCCTGCGGGCGTACCGGAGTACGGGAAGTTGACGCGGGGCGAGCGGGAAGAGGTGGCGGAGATGGGCATGGACACGGACTTCATCGAGCTCGACGGAGTGGAGAAGGTCTTCGACGTCCGCCGCAGGACGGGTTTCCTGCGCAGTGAGCGGCGCGAGGTGCGGGCGGTCGACGGGATCAGTTTCCGTGTGGCGCGGGGTGAGATGGTCGGCTACATCGGTCCGAACGGGGCGGGGAAGTCGACGACGATCAAGATGCTGACCGGGATTCTCACTCCGAGCGCCGGTTCGCTGCGGGTGGCGGGCATCGACCCGTCCCGGGAGCGTACGAGGCTGGCGCACCGGATCGGTGTGGTCTTCGGGCAGCGCACCACGTTGTGGTGGGACCTGCCGTTGCGCGACTCGTACCGGCTGATGCACCGGATGTACCGGATTCCCGATGACCGTTTCCGGCTCAACATGGACCGCTGCATCGAACTCCTGGACCTGGCCGAGCTGTTGGATGTTCCGGTGCGTCAGTTGTCTCTGGGGCAGCGGATGCGCGGTGACATCGCGGCGGCGTTGCTGCACGATCCGGAGGTGCTGTACCTGGATGAGCCGACGATCGGGCTCGATGTGGTGTCGAAGGCCAAGGTCCGTGGTTTCCTGCGGGACTTGAACGCGGAGCGGGGGACCACGGTGCTGCTGACCACCCACGACCTCACCGATATCGAGCAGTTGTGCAAGCGGGTGATGGTGATCGACCACGGGCGGCTGATGTATGACGGTGCGCTCGCCGGGCTGCACGAGGTGGGGGAGAGCGAGCGGACGCTCGTGGTGGATCTGGAGCGTGAACTCCCGCCGATCCGGCTGGAGTCGGAGCCTTCGGTGCGTACGGTGAAGGTCGAGGGGGTGCGGCAGTGGCTGGCGTTCCCGGCGTCCGCGTCGGCGGCGCCGCTGGTGGCCCGGATCGCTGCGGAGTACCCGTTGATGGACCTCTCGGTGCGGGAACCGGACATCGAGGCAGTGATCGCGAAGATGTACGCGTCGGCTTCCGGCCTGTAGCTCGGTGACGGGAGCGTACGCGTTCAATAGGCTGCGCGGTATGACAAGCGAACTTCCGGATATGCGTGCTTCCGATGCCGAACGTGAGCGGGTCGCCGAGGTTCTGCGTGAGGCGGTGGCCGAGGGCCGTCTGCAGATGGAGGAGTTCGAGCAGCGGCTCGACGCCACCTACAAGGCCCGCACGCACGGCGAGCTCGAACCGCTCATCCGTGATCTGCCCGCCCCCGGTGGTGCGGCGGTGGCGCCGGTGGCTGCGGGGCAGCGCCGGACGGGTTCGATGGCCCGTTGGGCGGACCGGATCGGCAGGCCCGCCACGTCGAAGGGTGCCTTCGCGTTCTGGGGCGGGTTCTCCCGTCGGGGGAACTGGACGATCAGCCGGGTGTTCACCGCGTTCGCGATGTGGGGCGGCGGTGAGATCGATCTGCGCGAGGCGAACTTCGAGGACGGCGAGGTGGTCATCCGTTGTTTCGCGATCATGGGCGGCATGCAGGTGACGGTCCCGCCGGAGCTGAACGTGGACGTCCGCGGCATCGGCATCATGGGCGGTTTCGGGGAGCACACCAAGGACGACGGGGTCCCGGCGCCGGATGCTCCCCGGGTGCGGATCACCGGCCTCGCGCTGATGGGCGGCGTCGGTGTGGAGCACAAGCGGAGCAAGGCGGAGAAGCAGCGCCTGCGGGATGCGGAGCGGCCGCGGCTGGAGAAGGGCGAGGGCTGAGGACTGAGGGCTTGCGGAGAATCACCCGAGGCGACGGGTCGGTTCTCCGGAGGCCCTCGGGGCCCCGAGCCGGCGCCCGCTCTCCTTCACAGCGCGTCGGACGCCGGCCGGGTGCGCAGCAGGTTCCGCACGTCGGCCAGGGTGCCCACGCGCTGGTAGCCGGCGTCGTTCAGGTGGAGGTGGTCCCCGGAGTCGTAGGCGGGCAGCAGCCGGTCCGGCAGCGACGGGTCGCGCACCGCGCGGTCGAAGTCGAGGACCTCGTCGAAGACGCCGCCGGCGCGGATCGTCTCGTTGACGCGGGCGCGTACGGCGTTCTGGGCGGGGGTCCAGTTGCGGTAGCCCTCGTACGGCATGAGGGTCGCGCCGATGACCCGCAGCCCGCGGGTGTGTGCGCGCTCGGTCAGGGAGCGCAGGGCGTCCGTGATGTGTGTGGGGTCCGTCTGCCGGGGGAAGGCCTGGATGTCGTTGATGCCGAGGTCGATGACGACCGTCTTCGCGCCGGTGACGGCCAGGACGTCGCGTTCGAAGCGGTCGAGGGCGCGTGGCCCGATGCCGTCGAGCAGGATGCGGTTGCCGGCGATGCCCTGGTTCACGACCGCGTACCGGCCGTTCAGCCGGTCGGCGAGGACGTCGGGCCAGCGGCTGTTCGCGTCCGTGGTGGAGCCGCTGCCCGCGGTGAGTGAGTCGCCGAACGCCACGAGCGTCCCGCCGGCGTTCTCTCCCCGCACGTCGACGGCGGTGAGGTAGCGCCAGTTGGTGGTGCTCCAGGTGCCGTTCGTGTCCTCGGTGAAGGACGTCTGGTGGCTGTTGGGGTGGACGGTGACGGGGCCCCGGGCGGTGGGGGTGCGCAGGGTGACGACGAGATCGGCGTCGGCGGCGACGGGGACGGCGACGGGGTCGCTGACGATCTGTCCTCCGGCGGCGACGGTCACGGCGGGCGCGTTGCGGAATGTCACCGGGCGGGTGTTCACGGTGACGTGGTCGATGCGCAGCGGATGCGTACCGAAGAGGTTGGAGAGGGTGATGCGGGCCGCGTCGCCGCCGATGCTGGTGTGCACGATGTTACGGATGGTGCGCAGCCCAGGGTCCGTGCCCTGCTCGGGGCCAGTCTCCCCGCGGACGGGGGCCGCGGCCCAGGTGGCGAGCCAGTGGCCGGTGGAGTGCGCCGCTGCGGCGGGGGTGCGGGCCACGCCCTGCGGGCCCGGGGCGGCGACCGCCTTGGCGCGCGTCCCGGAGAACAGCAGGGACCCCGTGAACGCCACGACGGCGGCGAGCGCGGCGGTGCCCGCCACTAGGGCTATGAGCAGGGCGTATCCCTGGCGCCTGGGCATGGACGGTGTGTCTCCTCATGTTTTCGGGGGCCGGACCCATGATGCGGCAGGGCGCGGGGAACTCGACGTGCGGCCCGGGAGTAGGTCAGGTAGGGACAATGCGTACGGGGCGCCGGGGGCGACGGTTACGCGGACGGGTGGAGCGGATGGAACGGATCGAAGGCACGGCCGAGGACGCTGCGGCCGGTGCGGCAGGCACCGGCGCGGGCGGTCCCGGGGTGGGGCCGGGGCGCGGGGCGGGCGTGCGCCCGTCGGCGTCCCTCGCCTCGTTCGCGTACACGGCCGCCGACGAGGAGAAGCGTCGTGGCGTACGCCGTATGAAGACCACGGCCACCGGCCTCCTTCTGCTGGTCGCGCTGGTGTACGTCCTCGCCACCTGGGCGAAGAACGAGGGGGTGGGCGGCTGGCCGGGCTTCGTCGCAGCGGCTGCCGAGGCGGGCATGGTGGGTGCGCTGGCCGACTGGTTCGCCGTCACTGCTCTCTTCAAGCGTCCGCTCGGTCTGCCGATTCCGCACACCGCCATCATTCCCACCAAGAAGGACCAGCTGGGGGCCTCCCTCGGTTCCTTCGTCGGGGAGAACTTTCTGTCGGGCGGGGTCGTGCGCGACCGCATCCACTCCCTGGCCATCGGCGGCAGGCTGGGGGCGTGGCTCGCGGAGCCGGAGCATGCGGACCGGGTCACGGCCGAGCTGGCGACCGCGCTGAGGGGTGCGCTGACCGTGCTCCGCGACTCGGATGTGCAGGCGGTGGTCGGTGAGGCGATCACCCGGCGGGCGAATGCGGCGGAGGTCGCCCCGGGGCTCGGCAAGATGCTGGAGAAGGTCGTGGCGGACGGCGGCCACCGCAAGGTGGTGGACCTGGTCTGTGTGCGGGCGCACGACTGGCTGGTGGAGCACAACGACTCGGTGATGGACGCGGTACAGGGCGGGGCGCCCGGCTGGACCCCGCGCTTCGTCGACAAGCGGGTGGGCGAGCGGGTCTACAAGGAACTGCTGCGGTTCATCACCGAGATGCGCGACATGCCGGGGCATCCGGCGCGCGCTTCGATCGACACGTTCCTGACGGACTTCGCGGCGGACCTCCAGACGGATTCGGACACCCGGGCCCGGGTGGAGCGGCTGAAGTCGGAGGTCCTGGGGCGTGGTGAGGTCCAGGACGTCATCGCTTCCGCGTGGTCGTCCGTCCGCCAGATGGTGCTCGCGGCCGCGGAGGACGAGCGGAGCGAGCTGCGGCTGCGGGCCCGTTCCTCGCTGATGTCCCTGGGTGCCAGGCTGGCGACGGACGGGCGGCTCCAGGCGAAGCTGGAGGGCTGGCTGGAGGACGCCGCGGTCTATGTCGTGACGACGTACCGGACGGAGATCACGTCACTGATCAGTGACACGGTGGCCGGCTGGGACGCGGACCAGACGTCGAAGAAGATCGAGGCACACATCGGCCGTGACCTGCAGTTCATCCGGATCAACGGCACGGTGGTGGGTGCGCTGGCGGGTCTGGTGATCTATTCGGTGTCGCGGGCGTTCGGAGCCTGAGGGCCGCTCCCGGGGACCGGGTGCGTATCCGCCCTGTCGATGGTTCGGATACGCACCCGGGTTTCGCGGGGGAGTGCCCATGAATACGCGCGCCGCGCCGGCCGCGTTCACCCCGTACGGAAGTTTCTCCCGCCGGCCGAAGTCAGGAGGCGCGGCGGGTGACGGCCCATGAGGCGGCGGCCATGGTGCCCGCCACGGTGAACACCGCGGGCCAGGCGCCGACCTTCTTGGCCAGCGGGTGCGATCCCGCGAAGGCGGCCACGTAGGCGGAGGTCAGGGCGGCGGCGGCGCGCGGCCCCGCCTGCCGGTTCCACTCGTACGCGGCGACGCCTCCCGCGGCGGCGAGGGCGACCCCGCCCAGCGGCCGCTTCCTGGTCCACCGCGCGACGGCGTAGCCGCCGACCAGTCCGCCCGCCGCCACCGCCGCTGCCGGAACCTTCGCCATCGCAGCCACCTCAGCCTTCTCGTAGTCCGTCGCCGGGCACGTCGTGTCCGCCCGTACCGGCTCTCGGCTCCGAGGCTAACGCGGACTTCGGGCTTCCCGTCGCCGAGGGGGTGCACAAGCGTTTACCCTGGGGGTGAACGCGCGTGCACCCCCGTTGTCCCCGCCCTCGCGCAGCCGAGCACCGTACGGAGTCACATGTCCGCGGACATACCCGTCCCAGCCGCCCCCGTGCCCTCCGGCGTCCGGCCCCGGCACCCCCGCTTCGCCGTCGGTGTGCTGGCCTTCTGCGGGGTCGTCGTCGCGGTCATGCAGACGATCGTCGTGCCGCTGCTCCCGCACATCCCCGAGCTGACGGGCGCCACCCCGGCCGCCGCGAGCTGGCTGGTCACCGTCACGCTCCTCACCGGCGCGGTCTTCACCCCGGTCCTCGGCCGGGCCGGCGACATGTACGGCAAGCGCCGGGTGCTGGTGGCCTCGCTCGCCGTACTGGTCGTGGGCTCGGTGCTGTGCGCGGTCAGCTCCCACATCGGGGTGCTGATCACCGGCCGCGCCCTGCAAGGCGCCGCGATCGCCGTCGTACCGCTGGGCATCAGCATCCTGCGCGACGAACTGCCGCCCGAGCGGGTCCTGTCCGCCGTGGCGCTGATGAGCTCGACGCTCGGGATCGGCGCGGCCATCGGCCTGCCGGTCGCCGCGCTCGTGGTGGAGAACTTCGACTGGCACACGATGTTCTGGGTCTCCGGCGTGATCGGCCTCCTCGACATCGTGCTGGTGCTGCTCTGCGTGCCGGAATCCCCGCTCCGCTCCCGCGGCCGCTTCGACGCGGTCGGCGCGCTGGGCCTGTCCGCCGCCCTCGTCTGCCTGCTGCTCGCGGTCACCCAGGGCGCCGACTGGGGCTGGACCTCGACGCGGACGGTCGGCCTCCTCGCGACCGCCGTGGTCGTGGCACTGCTCTGGGGCGCGTACGAGCTCCGCACGGCGAGGCCCATGGTCGACCTGAGGGTCTCGGCGCGCCCGGCCGTCCTGCTCACCAACATCGCAGCGCTGCTGATCGGCTTCGCGTTCTACGCGAACTCGCTGGTCACCGCGCAGATGGTGCAGGAGCCCAAGGCCACCGGCTACGGCCTCGGCGCCTCGCTCGTCGTCAGCGGACTGTGCCTGCTGCCGGGCGGGGTCGCGATGGTGGCCCTGTCGCCCGTCTCGGCCCGGATATCCGCCGCGCGCGGACCGAAGGTCAGCCTCGCCCTGGCCGCCGGGATCATCGCCGTCGGATACGGGGTGCGGTACTTCACCAGCCACAGCCTGTGGCTGATCATCGCGGGCGCCACGGTCGTCGCCTCCGGTACCGCCATCGCGTACTCGGCCCTGCCCGCCCTCGTGATGCGCGGGGTCCCGGCCGGCGAGACCGGCGCGGCCAACGGTCTGAACACCCTGATGCGGTCGATCGGGCAGGCCTTCTGCAGTGCGACGGTCGCCGCGGTGCTGGCCAACCTCACCTTCCGGGTGGGCGGCAGGACCGCCCCGACACTCCACGCGTACCAGCTCGTCTTCGTGATCGCGGCAGGCGCGGCACTCGCGGCCCTGGTCGTGACGCTGTTCCTGCCGGGCGGCCGGCGGGCCGGGGCGGGTACGGTCGAGGAGAGCCGCAAGGCGCCGGACACCCGCAAGGAGGGTGTGCGGACGGAAGAACTCCAGGAGGGCGCATGACCGGCGGCCGGGCCATCGCGGCGGCCCCCGTCCCCGCGGAGACGGGCAGCGGCCGGGACGCGATCCTGCTCGCCGCGCGACGGGCGTTCACCCAGAGCCCGTACGCCGAGGTGACGATCCGGAAGATCGCGGCGGATGCCGGGGTGAGCCCCTCCCTCGTGGTCAAGCACTTCGGCCGCAAGGAGGACCTCTTCAACACCGTGGCCGACTTCGGCCCGGCCGCCGCGGAACTCTTCGACGCCCCGCTGGACGTCCTGGGCCGCCACATGGTCGTCGCGCTGGTGACGTATCGCCGCGCGTTCAAGTCGGACCCCCTCCTGCGCGTCGTCTTCTCCCTCGGCAACCAGGACGAACGCTCCCTGCTCCGCGAACGCTTCCACGAACAGGTCACCGACGCGCTGACCGCCCGGCTGCCCGGCGAGGACCGTGCCCTGCGCGCCGAACTCCTCGCCGGTCACCTCCTCGGCCTCGGCGCTACGCTCAGCCTCCACCGCGAGGGCGCAGGCGCGCACGCCACCCCGGAACGCATCGCCGACCTCTACGCCCCCGCGCTCCAGAGACTGATCACCGGCTGATCAAAGGGGGACGGCGCGGTATGGTCTGGGCCAACCGACCAGGGGGCCTCACATGTCTGTTCGCGTCCGCATGTCCACCGCCGCACTGACCGTGGCAGCCGCCCTGGTCGCCCTGGCAGGCTGCACCGCAGCGGACACCTCACAGGGCCCCGGGGGCGACGTCCCCTACGTGGCGCCGTCGGTGGACGCGTCGGCGGCAGCCGACGCCATCACGAAGGCCGAGGCCGACGCGAAGGCGTCCGGGGCGGCCGCGACGGCCGACGCGGGTGCCAAGCTGAACGGACCGGAGGCCGTACGCGATGCCTTCGCCGGCGTGCAGGCCACGCTCGACGAGACCTGCACCCCCGGCGCGGGGGACTGCGGCTACTTCCTCGGCCGGGTGTACGAGGAACTCACCTCCCTGGACAAGGCCATGAAGGCGGACAGTGCGGGCCCGGCCCACTTCCAGGAGCCCCTGGGCCGGCTGAGCACCCTGCGCACGAAACTGGGGGGCGACACGTCGACGGCCAACCTCGAGAAGCACTTCAAGGACCTGGTCGGCACGCGTGACCGCATCAACACCTGGATGCAGGGCCACCCGGAGGACTACCGCTGACCGGCCGCCACCCCTGGCCGCTCACCGGTCGGAGGAAGCCAGCAGCGTGAGCACCTCCGCGATCCGCTCGCGCGCCCCGGTGTCCGTGATGCGGTTCGGCACACACCCCGAGCCTTCGGCACGGCCGGCCCCGGGGCCTACGTCAGTTCCAGCTCCGCGACGCTCTGGTCGCCGCTCAGCTCGCCGGTCGGGCGGAAGCCGAGCTTGCGGTAGAACTCCTCGGGTCCGTGCGAGCCCGGCACGTACGTGACGGTCGTACGGGTCTTCCCCCGCCGCCGCAGCTCGTCGTTGACGGCCTCCACGGCGAACGTCCCGTATCCGCGGCCCTGTTCCGCGGCGGCGATGTTCAGCCGCCACAGTCCGGAACGGAAGGGGTCATCGGGTTCCTCGGGGGCGAACCGCACATCGAGGAAGGCCATGACGAAGCCCACGAGCGTCTCGCCGTCGGCGATGAGACGGGGCCACGCGATGTCGGGGGTGGCGTAGGCCTGGGCGAGTGACCAGGCGACGGGCTTCACGAGCGTGTCCTGGCCGGGCCGGACCTTGAGGGCGCAGGCTGCTTCGACGTTGTCGGAGGTGACCGGCACGAGCCGGAGTGATGAGGACATCCCCGCAACCTACCTGCGGGCCCGGACCGTGCCCGGCACGAGGTCCCGAGGCGTTCCCGCGGACCGTGTGGTGTCCACGGCGGGGAGGGACGGGACGACGGTCGCGGTGTTCACGACGGCCGCCGCCCCGCAGGGCGCGCGTGTCACCTGGTCGCGTTGCGCCAGACGGTCACATCGATCGTCATGTAGTCACTGGGCGAGTCGTCGGAGGAGTGGCCCTGGTACTTCAGGAGCGCCAGGTGCCCCGTGCCCGTGGTGATGCAGACCTGCCGGCCCTTGGAGAGCTTGTCCACACCGATCTTGTCGGTGAACCGTGTCTCGGTGCGGCAGATGTCCAACGACCCCTCCTGGCCCGGGTCGAGCAGGACGAGCTTTCCGCCGTCGGCCTCCGCTTCGAGGTAGCCGCCGGAGTCGTAGGTGAGTTCGTACCCGGCGTCCTCGCCGTCCTGCGGGCGGACTTCCTCGTCGCCCAGCGTCAGGTGGTAGCCCAAGGTGAGGTTGATGCCCGTGAAGTCGACGGGATCGGGGTTCGTCGTCGCAGAAGGCAGCGGTTCGGTCGTGGTACCCGAACCCTCCTCCTCCGCAGCGGGGGTGGGGGTCGAGCTGTTCTTCTTAGGAGTGCTGCTGCCCTTGGGCGAATCGCTGCTCTGCGACGACTTCCCGTCATCCTTGAGCAGGAAGTACGCCGTCCCGCCGCCGGCGACGCCGACGACGAGCGCCACGGCGATCGCGATCGCGGCGACCCGGCCACCGCGGCGCTTCGCGGGCTGCGGCGCAGCGGGCCCCTGGGGCGGGAGATGCCCGGGGTGCGTCTGGGCCTGCATGGGGTAGGCGGCGGGGAACGGCGCCGGGGTGTGCGCCTGCGAGGCGTGCCCGGCCGGCTCCTGAACCGGATACGGGTTCTGCGGAGCCTGCGGTGCCCGGCCGGGCGGCGGGGTGACCGGCGGGCCGAATCCCGGGGGCGGAGTGCTCGGGGCCGCCGGGGTCGTGGGCGAGTAGCCGACCGACGGGGCGGCGGTGGGTGCGGCAGAAGGGGGCGGCGGGGTCTGGACCGGGGCGGGGGCCGCCGCCCGCACGGTGATGTCGGCCGCCACCGGGCTCGGCAGCCAGTCCTCGGGGCGCCGCAGCACCGTCTCCGCGTTCGCGGTCTGGCACAGCGCGATGACCTCGGCGACCGAGGGCCGGGCCTCCGCCTCCTTGGCGAGGCAGCGGCCGACGAGGTCCATCAGCCGGTCCGGTACACCGGTGAGGTCCGGCTCCTCGTGGACGATCCGGTAGAGAACCCCGTGCGAGGTCCCCTCGCCGAACGCCGGGGAGCCCGTGGCCGCGTACGCGGCGACCTGCCCGAGCGCGAAGATGTCGGTGGCCGGGGTGACCCGGCGCCCCGCGGCCTGCTCCGGGGCCATGAACGACGGGGTACCGATGGTGACGCCGCTGCCGGTGAGCGACGTCGCGTCGGCCGCGTACGCGATGCCGAAGTCGATGACGCGCGGACCGTCGGCGGCGAGCAGCACGTTCGACGGCTTGAGGTCGCGGTGCACGATGCCCGCCCCGTGGATGACGTGCAGCGCCTCCGCCATCCCGGCGATCAGCAGCAGCACGGCCTCGACCGGCAGCGCCCCGTGGGCGAGGACCGCGTCGGCGAGCGAGGGACCCGGCACGTAGGCCGTGGCGAGCCAGGGCTGCGCCCCGTTGGTGTCGGCGTCGATGACGGGCGCGGTGAACAGTCCCTGCACACGCTGGGCGGACTGCACCTCCTGCGCGAACCGCCGCCGGAATTCGGGGTCCTCGCCGAACTCGGGACGGATCACCTTGATGGCGACGGGCCGCCCGCCGGGCGTGTACGACAGGTACACCTTGCCCATGCCGCCCGCACCGAGCTTGGCCGCGAGGCGGTATCCGGCGATGGTGGACGGGTCGTCGGCCGTCAGTGGCTGGAAGATCTGGGAGGCGCTGCCGCGCTGTGGCTGCTGACCGCTCATGAACTCATAACTCCCCCGGAGAGCACTGCTGTAGAACCGGCACCCTATCCAAATCCCGGCGGGCACAGTACGCGCGTTCCGGACGGTTCGTACGTTCCGGCGGGCCGGTCCGTGAGAAGGCCGGCCCGCCGTCCCTGGTTGCTCCTGCCGTCCCCGCAGGTTCGATGGCCGCCACCGGTCATCCTGCCCTGCCCTGTGGGGGACGACGTGCTGCCGCGTCCCGCGCGTGCAGATCGGAACGGTCCTGCGCCCCCTGCTCGGCCGGCACGCCTTTCGGTACGTCAGGTGCAATGGCCGATGACCTGGAACCGGAGGTGGAACGGCGTCGCGGCTCGTCTTCGATTGCTCAACGGGCTTTGCTGGCAACCGAATTACTCAATGGACCTGACGTTTCGGCTACGGCATGATCACCTCTTCGAGGGGCGGCAGGATCAGCAGCCCCGATGGGGAGGGGTACAACCTGATGCGTATCGGCTCGAAGACCAAGGCGATCGGCACAGTCGTGGCGAGCGGTGTTCTCGTGCTCGGGATGTCGACGGCGGCCTCCGCGGCCACGACCATCCCGGCGGCCGGCTACGGCTACGCCGAGTGGAACGCCGACCCGTCCGGTTCGACGCCCGGCGACTCGCTGAGGGTCTGCGACGACAACGCCGATGGTTTCGGCGTCACGGCGAAGTTGATGAACTCGCAGTACGTGGTCATCCGAACGGTGACCACGGCGGGACACAGCGCCAAGTACTGCAGCCCCTGGAAGAGCGGCAATCTGACGGAGGGCGACAGGTTCCTGGTCTACACCTACCGGACCAAGGGCGGCGACGAGGTCATGATCGACTCCAGGTTCGTCGGCGCCTGACCGCTCGGCCCACAGAACACCGTGGCCCTCAACGCACTTCGGGGGCCGCGGTGTTCCGGTGCGAACGG
The DNA here is from genome assembly GCF_040630635.1 of Streptomyces sp. NPDC005761. Lineage (NCBI taxonomy): Bacteria > Bacillati > Actinomycetota > Actinomycetes > Kitasatosporales > Streptomycetaceae > Streptomyces > Streptomyces sp. NPDC005761. Next base: position 154,963 of record NZ_JBEXXX010000009.1, read on the forward strand.
TCCTCTGCGAAGGCCGGGGACGCGCCTTCGCGCGGAAGGCGTCGTTCCCGTTGCGCGGCGGGGCACGTCTGTTTGATCATGACTGCCGACGGATGCCGGGCCGGCGGCGTCCGGATCCACGGACGAAAGGCCCTTCGTGCGCAAGCTCGTGTACTACATCGCCTCCACCCTCGACGGCTTCATCGCCGGGCCGGACGGCGCCGACCCCACCGGACCGGACGGGTTCTGGCCGATCCCGGAGGACTACATCGCGCACATGATCGCGGAGTACCCGGAGACCCTCCCGGGACCGGCTCGTGCCGCATTCTCGATCACGGCGGAGGGCACGCACTTCGACACGGTCGTCGAGGGACGCCGCTCCTACGAGATCGGCATCAAGGCCGGTGTCACGGACGCCTACCCGCACCTGCGGCACCTCGTCTTCTCCCGCACGCTGGGCGAGAGCCCGGACCCCGCGGTGGAGATCGTCGCCACCGACCCGGCCGCGCGCGTACGGGAGTTGAAGCAGGAGCAGGGCAAGGACATCTGGCTCGTCGGTGGCGGTGAGCTGGCCGGCTCCCTGTACGCGGAGATCGACACGCTGATCGTCAAGCTGAGTCCGATGACGATCGGGGCGGGCATCCCGCTCTTCTCCCACAAGGCCACGTTCCGCCCGGACGCCTGGACGCTCGCGGACCACAGGATCCTCGACAGCGGCGTGGCGTTCCTCAGGTACGAACGTGCCACGACCACCGCCACCGCCACGGCCGGCGAGTAAGACCGACCGGGGGTCACCCGCCCGCGCATCGCGCCCGGGAACGCGGAGACCAGTTGTGCGGTACGCCGCTCCGCTCGGGCGCACCGCATACCGGCCGGGGCGAAGGACCCCGGCCGGCATGCCCCACGGTGCTACGCCGTCACGCCGCGGCGCAGGTGGCGCCGCTGAGGGTGAAGGCGGCCGGGGCCGCGTTCGTCCCGCTCTGGGCGCCGGTGAAGCCCACGGTGACCGAGCCGTTCGCGGCGATCGTGGCGGTGTACGACGCGGGGGCGACGCGCACCGAACCACCGGTCTGGGCGGGGGTGCCGCCCCACATGTTGGTGATGGTCTGGCCGTTGGCGAAGGCGAAGCCCAGCGTCCAGCCGTCGATCGTGCTGGTACCGGTGTTGCGAATGGTGATCTCGCCCTGGAAGCCACCCGACCACTGGTTGACGATGCGGTAACCGACGGAGCAGCCGACGCCCGGCGTGCTGCCGCCCTTGTCCGTGGTGACGCCCACCGTGGCCGAGCGTGCCGAGCGGTTTCCTGCCGCGTCCCGGGCGTACACGGCGAACGTGTACGCGGTGTCCGCGGTGAGACCGGTGACGGAGACGCTGTTGGTGGCGGAGGAGGCGACGGCCGTCTCCGAGGTGCCGTTGACGCGGACGACGTCGTAGCCGGCTACGGCAACGTTGTCGGACGACGCGGTCCAGGTCAGGGTGGCGGAGGTGGCCGTCACCGCGGAGGCGGTCGGGGTGCCCGGAGCGGTCGGGGCCACGGTGTCCTCGGAGGCGCCGCCGTAGACGGTGGCCTCGCGGGAGGTCTGGGCGATGCCGTTGGCACCGTGGAAGATGCGCTCACCCCAGGAGCTGAGCTGCGTGGGGTCGAAGCCGATCGTCAGGTCGAGGATCGGGTCGGTGTTGCCGCTCCAGGACCAGGCGATGTAGCCGAGCTCCAGCCTCTCGGCCTCGGCCATCATGGTGTCCTCGTCCGGGTCGCCGTACTGGTCGGCAGGCCCCCCGAACTCGCCGATGAGCAGCGGCAGTCCGGCGTCGACGAAGGCGTTCAGATAGTCGGTGACCTTCTGGGCGGTGTTGTAGACGCTGTACATGTGGATCGAGAAGATCAGGTTGCCGGTGGGGTCGGCGTCGTACACGGCCTGGGCGTTGTCCCGCATGACGCCCTGCCAGTCCTGGCCCCAGTTGGGCGCGTCCACCATGATCGTGTGCGCGAACCCGGCGGCCCGCAGCTTCTGGATCGCGGCGGTCGTGGGGGCGGTCCAGCCGGCCGGGTTCGTGTTGCCCCAGGGCTCGTTGCCGATGTTGATGACGACGTAGTCCTCCTGGCCGGCGAGGACGTCCTTCAGGCTGATCCAGTAGTCGGCGGCGTGATCGAGCGTGCCGGCCGCGGAGTCCTCCCCGTAACCCGTGGTGTCGTGCACCTCGAGCACGCAGATGAGCCGGTTGGCCTTGCACTGGGCGATGACGGCGGTCACGTCGGCGGGGCTGTTCCTGCTCCAGCGGAAGCCGTCGGAGAGCACGACGCGGACGGTGTTGGCGCCGGTCGCCTTGATGTCGGCCAGCGACTGGGTCTCACCGGGGTACCAGGTGTGGGCGTGGTTGACCCCGCGCATGACGAAGTCGTTGCCGTTGGCCTCGACCAGGCGACCGTCGTCGATGTGCAGTCCGGTCGCGGCGGCGGCGGTGGCGGCCTGTGCCGGGGCGAGGCCGCCGAGGGCGAGGAGCCCGAGGAGGGTGACCAGGGCGGTCAGGAGGGCGGTGACGGGACGCTTGCGCGCTGGGTTCTTCGTCGTGCTTCTTGCTGTTCTCACTGCGGCTCCAGGGGTGGGCGGGATCAAGAGCTGAGCATCGACAGACGTTCCACAACTTCATGGGAGCGCTCCCACGTCTTGCGCGCTCCCATGAAGCCATCCAGTCAGGGGCACGTCAAGACATCGGACGGATTCGGGTACGTGGACGGGATGACGCGACACCCCGGCCTCGGGCCGGGCGCCACGTCGCCGGGGTGCGGTGGCCGTGCGTCGGTCGGCCGTGTTCCCGGTGGCAACGGGCGACGGGCACGCCTCATGCCGGTGGGTCCTACGATGCGCGGTATGGACATTCCCTGCCGTGAGCTGACAGCCGAGGACCGTGAACTCATCGGCTTCGCCAAGCGCATTGTCGACGAGAACACCGATGGCGAGGACGGCGCCCACACCATGGGCGCAGCCGTCCGGGGAGCCGACGGAACGATCTACGGCGGCATCAACCTGTACCACTTCACCGGCGGCCCGTGCGCCGAACTCGTCGCGCTGGGGCACGCCCGTGCGTCCGGTGCCAGGGAGCTCACGACGATCGTCGCGGTGGGGAACCTCGAACGAGGTGTCTTCGACCCGTGCGGCCGGGACCGCCAGGTGCTCTTCGACTACCACCCGGGCATCCGGGTCATCCTTCCCACGCCCGATGGTCTGAGGAGCGTCCGGATCCAGGACCTCATGCCGCTCGCCGCCGGGTGGACCATCGACGGGGGCGCGCACCCCCTCTCCGCGAAGGCCGGCGAGGACGCCGGGGCAGGCCACCCGGCAGCCTGACCGACGGCGTCCCTTCCGGGCTGCGGCGGACGGTCCACGGCCCGGCCGTGGCCCCGCCCGCCGTGGTCAGGGGACGAGGACGAGCCGCCCCCGCAGCCCGCCCTCGGCCAGCCGGCGATGGGCCCGGCCCGCCTCGTGGAGGGCCATCGTGTCGGCGACGCGCGGAGTGAGCTGCCCGCTGCCGGCGAGGGAGGAGAGGCGGGCGAGAGCGGCACCGTCGGCGGCGACCCACTGCTGGTGCACGTCGATCCCCCGCAGCGGGAGAGGCGCAGCACCTCCGATGACAGCCGCGAAGGCGCCGTGACTGCGGACGGCTCCCAGTGCCGGCAGCCCGACCACGGCAGCGTCCAGGGCGCAGTCCACCCCGCCGGGGATCAACTCACGGACGGCCTCGGCGAGATCGGCGGTCCGTGGGACGAACCACCGGGCTCCCGCCTTCCGCAGGAACGTCTCGTCCTCCACCGCGGCAGCCGCCACCACCCGCACCCCGCGCAGCGCCGCCAGCTCCACCGCGTAGCCGCCCACCGCCCCTGCCGCGCCCGTCACCAGCAGGGTGGCTCCCGGCTCCGGGGCGAGCAGGTCCAGGGACTGGAGCGCGGTGAGCCCGTTCAGCGGCAGGGTCGACGCCTCGACGGCGGTCAGCCCGGAGGGGGCCGGTGCGACCGCCGTGGCGTCCAGCACCACGTACTCGGCACAGGTGCCCAGCGGGACGTCCAGTCTGTCCCGGAGGCCGATGACCCGGTCCTCCTCGGCGAACGCCGTGACGCCCGGGCCCACTTCATCGATCCGCCCGGCGACGTCCCATCCGATGCCGATGACGTCACGAGGTGCCATCAGGCCCGCCGCGATCAGGTCTCCGGAACGGGTCGCGAGATCCACCGGGTTCACGGCCGCGGCCTCGACCCGTACACGCACCTGCCCCACACCAGGGACCGGCACCGGTACGTCCATCACCTCCAGGACCTCGGGCCCACCCACCGCTCGCACCACGACCGCGCGCATGCGCGACTCCTTCCGTTCCGGTCCATCGATGGGCACGACCTTATGGAGAGCTACTCTCCATAAGGAAGAAGGCACTTCAAGGTGCCTATCGCACCGGAAGGTGAGCCATGACGACGACCACCCGCTCCGAGGCCGCTGCCGCGTACGACGCCTATCTCGCCCAGTGCCCCGCCCGGAACCTGCTGGACCGGATCAGCAACAAGTGGGTCAGCCTGATCATCAACGCGCTGGGCGAGGGGCCGCAGCGCTACACCGACCTGTCGCGCACGCTGGTGAGCGTCAGCCAGAAGATGCTCACCCAGAGCCTGCGCGCCCTCGAGCGCGACGGCCTCGTCACCCGGACCGTCACCCCGTCGGTGCCGGTCCGCGTGGACTACGCCCTGACCCCGCTGGGCGAGAGCCTGGTCCCGGTGATGCGGACGATCAAGGCATGGGCGGAGCAGAACATGGACGAGGTCCTGGCGGCCCGGGCCGGTTACGACGCGACGCCCTGACCGCGGCGTGCGGCGTACGAGACGACAGCCCCGGCCTCGTCCGCCTGCCGTGCGGGATGCCACCGAGGCCTACGCCGCATCCAGGCTCGGCTGGGCGGTGGCGCGGACGTCCGCCCGGACGGGGGCGCGGAGGCGGCTTCGCCGATGTGCCCTCGGCGCCCCTCAGACGCGGAGGTCGGACGGAAAGCAGGCCGAGCGCAGCTCGGCCGGCAGATGTCCCGTGTCGTTGTAGAGGAGTACGGCGGCGGGCCGGCCGGGGGCGTACCGGATGACGGTCAGCGCGGCGTTGGCGTGGTAGAGGCCCATCCAGCGCCACCTCGGAGCGTCGAGGGCGGCCCGGACGAGCCAGCCGGTGAGGAAGTTGTGGGTGACGACCAGCTCGTGCCGCGGCTGGTCGCCGGCCACGGGGCCCGTGAACCGGAGGAGCGCCTCCCGGGCCAGCTCGGGGCCCTGTTCGCGCTCCGCGGCGGGGAACTCGGCCAGGCGGGCGAGCATGGCGTCGGCCGACTCCGGCGGCAGTTCGTGCCGTTGGGGCACGTACGGGATGTAGTCCCCGGCCTGGTCCGAGAGTTGCAGCGGAACGCCGTCGAGCTGCTCGCGGATCAGCCGGGCGGTCTGAGCCGCCCGGGGGAGGGGGCCGTGGTGGATGGCGGTGAGAGGGCTGTCGCGGAGCCGCTCACCCAGCAGCACCGCTTGCCGGCGACCGTTCTCCGTCAGCTCGCTCTCGTCCGGCGAAGCCTCGCCGTGTCGCGTGAGGTAGAGGTAGCGGGTGGCTGTTCCGGGCATGGGGCGAGGCCTCCGGCAGCGTCGGTGATCTTACGAGTGCCTGGACGGACGCCACCACGCGCCTGCGCGGTTCCCGTCGCGTATGACGGCACCGCGCAGGGCGCCCCCGTACGAGCGCATCACCCTCGTCATCCGTGACGGCGCGGTCGAGCACGTCTTCTCTCAGGTCTTCCCGCCGAACACGTAGGCGCGGCAGGCATTCGGACGGCTCCGGGACAACCCGGTGCAGCCGCTGCATGCCCCCTGACGTGGAGCGGCCGTCACCGGCTCAGTCTTGCCCGTCGACGGTTCGGCCGCCGCCGAAGAGTCCGGACCCTAGCGTTCCGGCCCATGACCACAGCGGCACACACCTCCTCGCACATCGCGATAACCCCGAACATCCTGTACTTCGGTACCCCTGTCGCCCTGCTGACCACGGAGAACGAGGACGGCTCGGTCAACCTGGCCCCCGTCTCCTCCGCCTGGGCACTCGGGCAGACCGTGGTGCTCGGCCTCGGCACCTCCGGCCGGACGGCGGCCAACCTGGCCACCCGGCCGGACCTCGTGATCAGCCTCCCGAATCCCAGCCTGTGGGCCGCCGTGGAGCGGCTCGCGCCGCTCACCGGAGCAACCCCCGTGCCCGCCGCCAAGCGGGCCCGCGGCTACCGCTACGAGCCCGACAAGTTCGCCGCGGCCGGGCTCACGCCCGTACCGTCCGAGACCGTACGCACTCCGAGGGTCGCCGAATGCCCGCTCCAGCTCGAAGCCAGGGCCCGGCGCATCTCACCGGATGCGGAGGGCCATTTCCTGATCGTGGAGTGCGGGGTCACCCGCGTCCACGCCGACCGGAACATCGTCGTGCCCGGCACCCAGCACATCGACCCCACCCTCTGGAGCCCGCTCATCTACAACTTCCGCCACTACCAGGGCCTCGGCCCCGAGCTCGGCCACTGCTTCAACTCGGAGACACCCACCGAGCGATGACGGGTGGGGGTGCGGCGGGAACCGCCCCTGGCCGGATCGGTCGCACGCGTGCAGGCCACCGGCCCGGTCGGCCTGCTGCTCCTGCCGGTGGGCGTGCTCGCCCTGCGCGGCTGCCCGTTGTGCTGGGCCATCGGCCTGATGCGGACCGCTTCGCGGGGCCGCCTGCGCAGGTCCTGCGGGGGCCGGTCGGTGCAAGCTGTCCGTCGCGGACCGGACGGCTTCCGCCTGAGCTCCCGGCGAGGTCGCCGACCCGCGCTCGCCGTTCCGTGACCGAATCGGTCGTCGTTCGTGCTCCCCGCGAGCGCCGCACCCGTACAGGCTGGTGCGGGGGATTCATGCGCAGAGTGTTCGGACTTCTGGTCCTGCTTCCGTTGCTCGCCGGCTGCTTCGCGTCCGGCCCGCCACGCATGGAGGCGTACAAGGACGTCGAAGACGCCTTTCGCGTGCCCCTGCCCGTGCCGACCGATGCCTCGGGCGGCTGGGCGCTGGTCGACCGTCGCCTGGGGATCATCGGGCAGGGCACGGTGGCGGCGAGGATCGACGAGAACGGGAAGGTTCTCTGGCGTACGACGCTGCCGGCTCGGTTCGCACTCACCGGACGACGGCCGGGGCAGGCCCGCACCGCCGCCCACTCGTCCGACAGCGTGGTGACGCTCATCGGCGCCGCCGCGCCCGGCCGGCTGCCGTCCATCGCGACACTCGATCCCCTGACCGGCCGCTTCGCGGAACTCGCCCGCCCTCCGGCCCGCACCCCCGGGGAACTGCGGCTCGTCACCGTCACGTGGACATCGGGAACGCGTATGGCGGTGGCCGCCACATGCCTGCCGTCATCCTCCTGCACGCTGACCGCCTGGGACGCCGACACCGGCAAGGTCCTGTGGACGCACCGAACCCGCGGCCCGGCCGTCTTCGCCACCCCCTGCGGCCAGGACGTGGCGGAGGAGCGCGGAGCCGGCCGCCTCCTGCGGAGATGCGATCCACTGGTCTTCGTCGCCGACGGCCGCCTCGTGACCCTGTGGAGCGGGGAGGACCGGCTGCGGTCGAGGCCCGTCGAGTTGCCCGGAGGTGAGATCGCGCAGGTGATCCCCACCCTCTACCGCATCGTCGTGGTGACGGCCCCGCACGGGCCCGGCTGCCACGCGCGAGCAGCGGCGTACGACATCGGCGAGACGGCCGCCCCGGTCTGGCAACGCGCCTTCACCTGGGAGCAGCCCCAGGCCGCCGTCCGTGAAGGCTGCCGCAGGGATCCGTCGATCCCGCTCCGCGTGGGCTACCGCCTGGCCCTGCCGGACTCGGCGGGCGCCCTGGTCGGGGACGACTACCACGGCACGTTTCCCCTGCGCCTGAATCCCGGGGAGTACCCCGTCGCCTACGGCGGCAGCGTGCTCGCCTATCGCGTGGACGGCAGTCACCGCGATCCGCAGCCCGTTCCGTCCACCACCCGCCGGCCCCGCCCCGCAGCGCTCGACCCCACCGCACAGGAGCTGGGGCAGGGTGCGTGGTACGTCCCGGGGAAGGGGCGCAGCGGCGAGATCATCGCGGTCGACCCCTACGGGAAGATCACCTGGCGGCGCGCCACCAGTGGTCCCGCGTTCTTCCTCGCGGCCAACCGCCTTGTCTACGTACGCGGTTCGAGCCTGGTCGGGGTCCGCCCGTCCGAATGAACCGCCCGCTTCGGGGACCGGGTGCGGCAACGCGACTGCTTACGGGAGCACGACGCGGTAGTGGGTGGTCAGCCGCCGCTCGTCGTCGAGGACGTGGAACGCGAGGCCCGGCGGCTGGTCCCGGTCCGCGGCCCGGTCGCCCTCCCAGGGCATGCGCAGGGTCCAGGTGACGGCCGGTCCGACGATCAGCGGACGTGCGGCGAAGATCGAGGCGGCAGCGGTGTGGGCGTGGCCCGTGAGGACGGCGGCGACCTGCGGGTGCGCGTCGAGCAGGTCGGCCAGCTGCCCGGGCTCCTGGAGCATGCCGGAGTCGGGCAGCGGGTGATGGAGGGCGACCGGCGGCTGGTGGAAGGCGATCAGGGCCGGGGTGTCCTGCGGCAGTTCGGTGAGGGTGGTGTCGATCCAGGCGAGCGTCTCGGTGTCGAGGCGCCCCTCGTCGCGGCCCGGGATGGTGGAGTCGCACATCAGGACGGCGGTGCCGGAGATGTGGTGAACCCGGTTGACGGGGCCGTGCTCCGCCGCTTCTCCGAGCAGCGCCTTGCGGTACGCCGGCCGGACGTCGTGGTTCCCGGGGCAGGTGAGCACGGGGAAGGGGGCGGTCAGGATCCGGGCAGCTTCCTCGTACTCGGCCTCCTCGCCGTGATCGGCGATGTCCCCGGTGACCAGGAGCGCGTCGACCGGGCGGGGCAGGGCCCGCAGGTAGTCCATGACGCGGGTGGCGCGTTCGGTCGCCCTCTCGCTGCCGTCCAGGTGCAGGTCGCTGATCTGTGCAAGCAGCGTCATTTCCGCAGTCTCCTTCAATGGCGGTTCAACCGACGGTCCTGTGCCGGGACGGGCACCTTCACCCACCCCACCTCTAACGGAAGTTTTCAGCTTTTCCGTTAGAGACCATAGGGTGTGCGCAGGGATGTGATCAAGCGGTCGACGACCGGTACCGAGACGGAAGGGGATGTCCTGTGGAGCGCTGGCCGGCACTGGAACTGGCGAGCACGGTTCGCCATGACGGCGACGGCGGCGTCGCCGACGACCTCGCCACGGTCGAGGGAACGACGCGCTGGATCCATGGGCAGGCGGAGCTCCTGGCCGGTCACGTACCCGATGCCGGAGAACTGGCCGCGGACGACGACCTCAGACGCCGCCTCATCGAGCTCCGGCAGGCGGTCCGAGCCCTGTTCGCCCAGGCGGTCAGCCCCGCTCCGCCCAGCCCGGCGGACGCCCACCGCCTGATGCCCGCCGGCCGGGCCGTGAGCCACCTCAACGCGGTCGCCGCGCGCGAACCGGTGACCCCTCAACTCCTCTGGCCGTCCGGGGGAGTTCCCGACACCCGGCTGCTGTCCGCGGAGAACGATCCGTACGTACGGCTCGTCGCCGCCCTGGCCCGGTCCGCCATCGACTTCCTCGGCGGCCCGCAGCGCGAGCAGCTGCGCTCCTGCACCGCGCCCCGCTGCGTGCGCTACTTCGTGAAGAGCCACGGACGCCAGGAATGGTGCAAGCCGTCCTGCGGAAACCGCGCCCGGGCGGCCCGCCACTACAGCCGCCGGCGCACGGCGGGGGACGGCGCTTCCGGCCCGTCCTGATCACCGGCGCCGTCCCGGGCGGGTCAGCGGGCGATGAACGGATCGGTCAGGTGCGGGGTCGCGAGGTAGAGGGTGTCGGCGCCCATGCGAAGCACCTGTTCCCTGGATCCCCTTGCCTGGCCGGCGTCCATCTCGTGGGCGTAGGCGAGTTCGGGGTGGAGTACCTGGATCGCGTGCACGAGCAGGTCGCCGGTGACAGCGACCAGTTCGCGCCCGGACGCGACGAGCACGCTCTGGTGCCCGGGGGTGTGACCGGGCGTGGCGACCACGCGCTCGCCGCCGCCCAGCGGGGTGTCGCCGTCGAGGAGCCGAAGCTGACCGGTCGCCCGGAGCGGAGCGATCACCGAGGACCTCAGGTGCGGGTTGATCTCCTCGATCGCGTCGAGCTCGGCCTGCTGCAACAGGTACGCGGCGTTCGGGAAGAACGGCCGTGCCTGCTCGCCCCCGACGACGGCCCAGCCCACATGGTCGGTGTGGAGGTGCGTCAGCACCACGGTGTCCACTTCGGCCGGGTCGATCCCCGCAGCGGCCATCGACGCGGGGAGCGCCCCGGGCACGGGCGCCCACGAGGCCGCCGGACTGTCGGCCGGGCCGATCCCCGCGTCGACCAGCGTCACGCCCCGCTCGCTGCGGACCGCGTACGCGCGGAACTGGAGCCGCCAGCCGCCCTCGGCGTCGAGCGCACCGGGATCGAACCGGTCGGCCGCCGCCCACTGTGCGTCGGTGGCCTCGGGGAACGCCTGCGACCTGGGGGAGAAGAAGGGGCCCTCGCCGTCGGTGAGCGCGGTGACGGTGTAGGGGCCGATCTGAAGGGAGGGAGGCATCGCACAGATGGTGCCACCGGCGGTCGCTTCATGACCAGACGCCTTGCCCATTGCCCCGACAATCGATCCAGGGCGGGGCACCTCGCGGATCAGGCACGTTCTCACATGAACACCCGCTACAGAACCGAAGATGCTCGCGTCCCCGTTCTGATCGCCCGGTGCGCCCTCGGCCCTTGCCGGCGCGGCCGAGGATCCTTCAGCCGCGAGGACAAGGCGTTCCCCACGGCCGCCGAGTGCCCCGCACCGAATGCGTCGCTGCGCGACAGGCGATCTCATGGACGGGGGACTCTCGAATGCGCGATCAAGTCAGTCGGAGACGGCCGAACGCCGATTACGCCCAGCTGACGGACCGTTGGCCCCTAGGCTGGCTCCGTGACAGATGCAGACCGCCGAATTGGCGCTGAGATCACGCCCCTTCCGCCCTTTCTGAAGATCACCACCACCGATGTGGGCGCACTCTTCAGGCGACGTAGGCGCAGCATCACGGAAGACGGGCCGTTCTTGATCATATCCGTGGATTCCGGGCTTGCCCTGGACACGGCCTTCCACCATGAAGACGGTTCACATCCACATCTGTGGTCGGCGCACGGTCATGTCCATCAGTTGTGGCGACTGGTCCCCTCGGGTCACGAAGGCGAAGTGCGCATCCTCTCGAAGAGCAACAACCTGTTCCTGGACGGGCATGGCAGCCACGAGGGAGACCACCCGCAGATGCGGGCCGAGACCAGTGAGCCGCGGCAGCGTTGGCGACTCAAGCCCGCCCCCGGAGGCCGCGCGCACTATCTCCAGAACGTCGCCACCGGATTGGTGCTCGACAGGCCGCATGAAGCAGAGCGCGGTACGTGGCCGGTGTTGTGGAGCCGGCATTCCGGCGACAACCAGCACTGGCTGCTGGTGATGCCCTTCATGGCGCCGAGTGTCTGAACCGGCCGGGCACCGGGTCCGGTTCGTACGGCGGAAACGGACGAGGAGGCCCGGCCGGCCCCGGCCCGCACTTCGGGTGGTGTCGCCAACTGCTCGACCGCCCGTGCGTCTGAGGCGGGAGCGCGGGCGCAGCCGCAGCCGGGACGCGACGTCTGTCGTGGCGAGGCGAAAGGGCGGCGACGCCAAGGACGAGGGCGTCGGCCGCCCGGAAGACGGTGTCGGGACTCACCGACTCTCCCGACCAGCCGAAGCGCGTGTGACCGCGTAGCCGCACAGGCGGGTGCCGTAGAGATCCAGGGCGTCGTCGGGGTCCGTGGCGTAATGGTCGGCGATCTCCACCCAGCGGTCCCAGGCGTAGAGGCGGGCGTGGCGCCGGTCGTCGTCGGTGCGCTGCGGTTCTTGGAACTCCGTCGCCAGGGGACGCTGCCGGAGCCATGCCTGCCACGCGGGGTTGCCGGTGGGCCCGGCGGTCCGTAGGTGAGCCTCGATCGACAGGTCGTCGTGCTCGCCGACAGCCGTCCGGTCACGGAGCCGCGCGGTGATGTACGCGGCGGGGCGCGCAGGACGCCAGGCGAGCCACCAGGAGGTCAGCTCGGTGGAGATGTCGTGGGCGTCGAGCCCTTGGTCGATCAAAGGCCTCAGCGCGTAGGCGAGTCGGCGTAACCCTTCGCTCTGGGCCCACGGGAGGTGCGGCCGGACCTGAGCGGCGATCCGGATGTCACCGGCGACCTGGAGCGGGCTCCTCGGCGTCGAGTTGCGGGTGCGGGAGGCGGCGCGGGGCCTCGCGTACCTGCGCGGGGTGTCGTTACACCTCTCCTCTGCCTCAGCTGTACGTGTGCGGGGGCGGGCCGCAAGAGATTGGGGCTCACGCGCCCGGCAATCCTGGCTTCCGGTAACCGAGTTGTCGGCGGACGGCACCGGCATCCCGACCACCCTGGCGCTGAAACCCCGGCCGTCGATCCGGTTGCCGTGCGCGTGGTCGTAGACGTACGGGACGGTGGCCGCGTAGACCGTCGCCGTACCCGCGTACGGACGCCCGGGAAGCCGCAGATTGCGTCGCGACCCGTGGCGCACCCACACCAGCGCCCCCAACTCCCTCAGACAGCCGACGTGACGCTTGACCGTCGCCCTCGACAGCCCGCAGCGCGTGGCCGTTCCTTCGAGGTCGTACAGGACGGTCCCGGCGGTGAAGTCCATTCGCCGGGCGAGATCCCGAGCGATGCGCAACGTCGCCTCACCCGCCCTCGGATGGATCCCGGCCTCCTCGACCAGCCACACCACAGCCCGCAGCCACGCCCGTGGCTGCGCATGCCGGGCGACGGTCGTGGACACCTCCTGCGCCGGGCCTGGGACAGGCTGCCAATTCGGTTCCGGGCATGGCTGGGAGACGCGGCGCGAGGCCGCGCCGAGAACACGGCGCATCACTGTCCAGGGGAGCGAAGGAGGAATGGGGGGATGGGGCAGGCTTGGGCGGAAGCGCCGGACTCGGGATGGAGGCACGGCAAAAGATCGGGGTACTGGCGACTCCCAACACCGCAGACGTGCCACTCCGAGTGTGTAGGTGAATGACGGAGCGTCAGCAGTCGGCTGATCTCGGATGACTTCCGTGAGTTGGGCGGTCTGTTGTACCGGCGTCCTGCCCCTCGGGGTGGATCACATGGGTGAGCTCATGCTGTAGAGCCGAAGCGAGTGCCTCTACGGCTGCTGCGCTCAGAATCCCGAGGTAGACGTATGGCCTGCCTGTGGAGGTCATCGCGGGCCGGATGCTGCGGTAGCTGCGCTCCGGGACGCCTAGACCAGCGAGGGCTGCCCTTAGGCCCTCGCTTGCCGCGCGGGCAACTGCGTAGCCTTCGCGCCACTGCGGCAGGTCAACGCCAGTCACTGGATTCCTTGAACCGCGTGAGGATGCCTACGGATCTCTACGGATGCGTCGGTAGCGCGCGAGTAGTCGCCCACGCTTCTGGCTGCCTGCCGTTGCTCGGCTAGGCCGAAGCAGACGCTGCAGTTGCCGGACGGTTCCGGTGGCGGAGCAGGAAGGGGGAGTTCGAAGGGCTGGGAGATCGCCGACCTTGGGGTCTTCATGCGGCAAGGGTGGCTGCCCCTATAGGACGTATCTTCGCGAACTGCAGCGACGGTTGGGCGGTCCGTCGCTATGGTCCAAGAAGGCCCAAACGTCGCAGGGGGAAGTCTTGAATGTCGCTCTACGATCGGCTATGTCGGATGCCCAGCTTTCGCCTCGCAGACTGGCGGCTCGCATTGGGGTCGCGCCGAAGACTGTAGAGCGATGGTTGGCAGACGCTGAGCTGGTTCCCCACGCAAGAAACCGTATTGACGCCTGTCAGGCACTGAAGGTGGATGAACAGATGATCTGGCCGAAGGCTGTGCAGGACCGGGTGAAGTCGGGCCATGACCGGGAGCTCGTCCAGGCCTACCCCTACAGGTCCGCGTGCCCGTCGACCGTGTGGGGTGGCTTGATCGAAGGGGCCGCGGAGGAGATCTACCTGGCCGGATACACCAACTATTTTCTCTGGCTTGAGCAGCCGGCCTTTGTCGAGACCCTTCGCCGGAAGATCGATACAGGCTGCCGCGTCCGGTTCCTGTTGGGGGACCCGGACGGAGAGGTAACCCGTCAGCGCGAACTGGTCGAGGACGTAGCTCTGAGCGTTTCCACGCGCGTCAGGATCACCCTTGAGTACTTGGGGCGCCTGGGTGCCACCAGTCGCGTGGAAGCCCGCTTCAGTAACCCTGAGGACGCTGTCAACCACGTATCGCTGTCCGTGTTCCGCTTCGATCAACAGGCGCTGGTCACGCCACACCTTGCGCGACTTGTCGGACACGATTCACCGTTGCTCCACCTCCGACGTCAGGGCGACGGCGGAATGTTCGACCGGTTTGTCGAACACGCCGAAGAGCTGTGGAGTCGCGGCGTGGCGGTGCCGGCCTGAGCCTGGACCCTTAGTAAAGGAGGCACCGATGTGCTGGCGGCATGTTTCCGGCACAGACGCACCAGGCACTGATGAGAGTGGCCGGCGCGATAGATGCGCCCTTGAAGAGCCAGTGCTGTCTGAAGATCGTCGAGTTCCTGGGATCTGCCGAGGCCGCAGCCAAGGCGCTTGACGGGCAGACGGGACGCGGTATCTAGATCTGACGGGACGCGGTATCTAGATCTGGAGGTATGCCTGGATCGGGGTGGGTTTCCAGTTTCGCGCTCCCAGTCCGCAGAGCCCGTAGCGTGATCGAGGCGGTCAGCCTGCGGACCGCGTGGCTGCCGTGAGCATGAAGTTGACGTCTTTGTGCCGGCCGGCGTCGTCCAGTGCCGCCGCGACGTTCAGGACGGCTTGTCTGTCCACTCGCTCGGTGACGCTGATCAGTATCGCCTCGGCTGCGTCGTCCAGTCCTGCCGTGCGACAGGAGGTGACGGCCTCAACGATGCCAGGGGCGGAGTAGGAAGCGCCCGCCTGCCACAGGAGGAAGCCGGCTTCGTGTTTCTGGCCATCGGCCAGGTATCTGGCCACCAGCTTGGTTTCCGGCCAAGTGAGCTCTGCTGATTCTGTGGGGCGCCGGTCCCCCTCGCGGAGGGGGACCGGCGGCGCGGTGTGTTCCTCTGGCACTGAAATTTCGCGTCGCCGGGAACGGCGGCGCAGGCGTCGTGCCCGTGCCAGCCCGGGATTCGAGACGATGCGGGAAGCCGGCTGTTGGGTGGGCGTCCCCAACTGCTCGGTAGTCGCCGGATAGCCGACGGTGCAGCACGCGCAGTGCTTCGTCTTGGCATCGAGGCGGAGGCACAGAAGGTCTTCCAGGGTGTGAGGCAGGGGACCGTTCCCGGCGGTGGCGGCGTCCTTCTCTACCGTCGCGTAGAAGCCCCGCAGAAGCGATTCGTCGGGGATGCGCCCGGCATTGAGGTGGTTTGAGAGGGTCGTCGGCTCCTGGCAGGCATCCTTCGCGATCTGCGCCTGAGTGCGCGGGCTGCATTCCCGGATCTCACGCAGTGCCTCCGTCAGGGCGCGGTGGGCGGCGCCGATGTGAGGCGGCAGCTCTTTCCAGTTTCTGCGGTTCACGGTCAGGCAGGCCTTCCGTTCACTTTGTGGTGCGGAGCAGACGCTAATTCTGTCGGAACCGAGGGTTCTTCGGGAGCGCGTGGATGTTTTCCGTACGGCCTCGAAACCTTGCGGGACCTGGCGTGATGGGACGTCAGGGGGCCAAGGTGGAGATGTCCGCAAAAGGACCAGCCGCCTGGCACTCGTGGATTGCCATGCACCTGAAGCGAAGGGGCCTCTGGATGACTCTGCCGTCCTGGCAGGACGAAAAACTCGGAACGATGAAGCGCGCAGCGCTGTGGCTGGTGACTGTCGTGGGGGAGGGCAGCATCTTCACCAAGGAGGAGCTCAAGAACGCACTTCCTGGCGTCAGCCAGGTGGATCGCCGGGTCCGTGAGCTTCGGGACCACGGCTGGAAGATCGACACTCACCGTGAGGACGCTCGTCTGGGGCAGCACGAGCAGCGGTTCGTCGCGCAGGGGCAGCCTGTCTGGATCCGCGGCAAGGGGACCAGGGCCAGCTCGTCTCTGACGGAGACCCAGCGTCGGAAGGTTCTGGCCCGTGACGGTCACCGCTGCCGGTCGTGCGGGATCACGCCCGGCCAGACGTACGCCGGCACTTTCGAGTCCGCTCAGATCGACATCGCACGGCGGAGCGTCAAACTGCCTGACGGATCCACTGGCGTGCAGCACATCGCTGAATGCAACCGCTGCCGTGTGGGCGGGCGCTTCCTGGAAGCCGACCTGAAAGCTGTGCTGGACGGCATCTCCAAGCTGAGCGGGCTGAACCGGCAGACCATCATGGGCTGGGTCGCTGCCGATGAGCGCGAGTTCAGCGTTGTTGAGCGGCTCTGGTCCGACATTCGCACGCTGCCGGCGGAGTCGCGTGACGAAGTCCGCAAGGCCCTCGGGCTTCCGCCTGTCTGACCCCGGCTTCGGCTGTTGGCGGGGTCGCTGTAAACGGGCGATCCCGCCATGAGTTGAGATGAACCCTTGAGGATGAGGAGAGAACGGACCGTGACTGAGAACGCCAGGGACTTCGGCCTGCCGCCGCACGCCGCCAAGAACAGGGTGACTGTCGAAGAGCGCCTTCTGGACGCGGCCGCCGGCGGCGGGCTTCAGGAAACCCTGACGATCGAGTGGCGTACGAAGCCGGAGGTGGTGCAGGTCATCGATATGCCGGTGGACTCGCTGTACTACAACCCCGGAACGCACAGGATCCAGGCGCAGCGGAGTTACGATCCGCGGTTGGACCGTCGGCTCGACGAAGACCCGTGGAGCGACGAAAGCCAGGACTACCTGGACAGCCTCCTGAAGGCCGAACCTTCCGATCCTTCCAAGCGGGACAAGGATTTCGACGCGCTTCAGCAGAGCCTCAAGGACTTCCGGCAGAACGAACCGGGGCTGATTACCCGTGAGGGTATTCTCGTCAACGGCAACACCAGGGCCGCGGCCCTGAGGGAGCTCGGGGTAGCCGAGATCAGGGTGGCCGTCCTGCCGGAATCCTGCACGTGGGCAGACATCAACCGCGTTGAGCTGTCCTTGCAGCTGCGCCACGACACCCGCCGCCCCTATTCGTACATCAACCGGCTGCTCACGATCGACGAGCAGGTGGAGGCTGGCCGCCCGTTGAAGGAGGTCGCGCGGGACTTCCGTATCAGGGAATCAACGGCTGATCAGGACTTGTGGGTGCTGAACTGCCTACGAGACCTGACGGAGAGGTCATCTGCAAATGGCGTGCAGCTCAGGCTGCTTGATTTCGAGGATGCCCAGGAGCGGCTGCGCGAGGTGCATCGCGCCTATGCCAAGGAATCCAAGGCCAACATGGAGAGGGCTGAGCTCCTGAAGGAGACCCGCCTTGCCGCCATCGTGATGAACTTCTCCAAGACCGATCTCCGTCTCATCGAACCGGACTTCCGGGACCGCTACCTGGAGACCCGCCTGCCCGAGGAACTGAAGCCGGCGTCGACAGCTGGTCCCGGGCGGGTAATTCCCGGACTCAACCGCGCGGTGAGAGCCGAGGTTCCCCAGGTGGCGGCGGCACGGGCGTTCACCGACTCGGTTCTCCG
Source organism: Streptomyces sp. NPDC005761 (assembly GCF_040630635.1). Taxonomy (NCBI): domain Bacteria; kingdom Bacillati; phylum Actinomycetota; class Actinomycetes; order Kitasatosporales; family Streptomycetaceae; genus Streptomyces; species Streptomyces sp. NPDC005761. Next base: position 172,628 of record NZ_JBEXXX010000009.1, read on the forward strand.
GGCGAAGGCCGTGGTCAAGGCGAAGGCGGGCAAGGTCCCTGCGGCCCAGCAGGAAGAGGCGTCAGCCCTGTTCGACGCCGCGCACAGCGCGGTCGAGCGAGCGCTTGAGCCGGCTGGCAAGGACGCCCGTGTCCGAAAGCGGAAGCAGGCTGCCCCCGACCGCCTCAACGACGCGTGCGAGGACATCGACCAGTGCATCACCGACATGGTTCTGGCCAGCGCGGCGAACAACCTCGATGAAGAAGCCCTGGACGAGGCCGTTCTCAAGCTGAGGGCGACCTTGACGAGGCTGGCCCAGGCCACCGCCCGGACCATCCAGGTGCCCGGCGATGGAGTCGAGTGGCTTCGTGACGCGGTACAGCAGGACCCGTCGTGATCATGGCGTCTGATGAATCGTCCCTGCACATCGGCCTGGACGTAACGAGGACCAAGGCCGTCCTTCGGGTGGGAGAGCCCTACCGCTCCGATCTGACGCGGCTTGCGGCCCGGTTCCCTGGCGGCAGTCCCCGAGGCCGTCTCGCACTGGAGATGGACCTCGATGACTTCCTCGTGGGCGTCGACGCGCTCGCGGACTGGCCGCACCCCGACTCCGTGGTGTGGTCGGACGAACTCGGCTCCCTGGTCGGGGAGGTCCTCGACGATGCTGATCGGGCTGAGGAACAGCTCCGCTCGCCCAGCCCGGCCGAGGGCTGGGACGACAGCGCTGTGGCAGCGGCGCTTGGCCCGGGCTGGTGCGCTGGCCTCACGGAGTTCCAGCGACGGGATATCGCGCGTCTGCTGTCGCTGCGGCACGGTGCCAACTTCAGTGTTCCTGGTGCCGGAAAGACCCGTGTGGGCCTGGCCGTGTACGCCGCCATGCGTGAACGTGGCGAGGTGCGTCGGCTTCTGGTGGTCAGCCCCAAATCGGCGTACGAGTCATGGCTTTCGGAGAGCGGGTTCTGCTTCAAGCAGCCGCCGCACACGGTTGTGATGGACAAGATCCCTGATCTCAGAGCCGAGATCATGATCGTCAACTACGAACGCCTGGACCGGTCGCTGGCCGCGCTGGCGGACTGGCTGAGGGGCGCACCGTCCATGATCATCCTGGATGAGGCGCACCGGATGAAGCTCGGAGCCCGTGGAACGTACGGAAGCGCCTGCATGGCACTTGGCCCCCTTACCCGCCGACGCCTCATCCTTACCGGGACGCCCGCCCCGAACGGGGCCCGGGACCTTGAGAATCTCCTGTCCTTCGTGTGGCCCGGCCATGGACGCAGAGTGGTGACGCAGGCTGTTGCCGGCGGCGATCTCGCATACGCGAGCTCGGTGCTGCGGCCCCTGTTCACGCGTACGACGAAGAACGAACTGGGCTTGCCCCCCTTCGAGACGCGGATCCGGCGTCTGAGGATGCCGGAAGTGCACCGTGAGGTGTACGACGCGCTTGTGGGACGGTTCAGCGCGCGGGCGGAGGCGTCGCGGGATGACTTCGACGCGCTGGGCAAGTCCATGCTGCGCCTGCTCATGGCGGCAACGAGCCCTGCGCTGCTCATCGAAGGCGAGAGCCGCTACGAGCCGCTGACATACCAGGTGCCACCGCTTGAGGTACCGGAAGGGGGGTCGCTCTACGCGCTCATGAAGAATCTGCCCGCCCATGAGTTGTCCCCGAAGTACAAGGAAGCACTCAGCATCGTCGCGACAAACGCCGCGATGGGGAGAAAGACCCTTGTGTGGACGACCTTCGTGCGCAGCATCACCACGATGGAGCGCCTGTTCGCGGCGTACGGGCCGGCGGTTGTGTACGGCGGAACACCTGACCGGGAGGAACAGATCAGACGGTTCCGTGAGGACCCCGACTGCCATGTCCTCCTGTCCAACCCCGCCACCCTTGGTGAAGGGATCAGCCTGCACCACGTCTGCCATGACGCCGTCTACGTCGACCGCGACTTCATGGCGGGGCGATTCCTGCAGAGCCTTGATCGGATTCACCGGCTTGGGCTGGCCCCTGACACCCAGACGCGTGTCACTGTTCTGGCGGTCGAGGGCACGATTGACGAGGTGGTGGCCATGAGGCTTGAGGAGAAGCTCGAGTTCATGGGCCGGATCCTCGACGACCCTGCCGTGCAGCAGCTCGCTGACCTGGTGGATGAGCCCTCCGGCGCCGCCGGCATGGATATGGCGGACGTCCGAGCCCTGCTGGAACACGTCGATGCCGTCGCTGCCCACTGAGGCGACGCGCCGGGCGGCGCTTCGATGGCTGACTGAACTGCGCGTGGCTGGGGTTCCACGGGTGCGGGCGCTGTTCACGCACCACCCGTGGTATGCGGATCTCACGCCGGCCCAGTACACCGAAGGCCTTGCCTGGCTCAGGCGGGCTGGCATGGTGACCGCCGCAGGCCGACCCGTCGTGGATGTGGGGGACTGTGGGGTGATGGATGGCGGAGGGCAGGCAGCGGTTCCCCGTGTTCTGTGGAGCCAGGAGGCGGAGGACGCGAGGCGAGCTGTCGGGGCCGCGGGTGAACAGGCGCTGCTCCGGCTGTTCCGCGATAACGGGATATCGCATGTCAGGCATGTGGCCGCAGAGTCCGATGCCTACGGATACGACATACAGGCTGCGAGGTCTGTATCGGAGCGGGTGCACATTGAGGTGAAGTCGACCACCGACCCGACCCGTCTGGTGATCCATCTGTCGCGGCACGAGTACGAGGTGATGTCGCGCGACGAAGACTGGTGCCTCGCCGCTGTTCTTGTAGGCAGGGACGGGAGCGCGGTGAACGTGGCCACGGTCAGCAGACAGTGGCTTCACTCGGCTGTCCCCGCCGACCAGACGACGCGCGGCCGTTGGGAGTCGGTGCGTGTCGATGTGCCGGCCCATGCGCTTACTCCAGGGCTGGAGACGCAGGCATGGCGGCCGCTGGACGGCGGTGTGCTGCCTGTGCGCCCTGTTTGGAACTGTCCGCCGGCGGCGGGTGGTATTGAGCGTGGCGGGTGGTCAGCTGGGCAGGAACAGCATTCAGCCTGAATTAGCTCGCACGTTCGATTACAGTCCTCTGTGTGTCTGCCGTGAGTTCTGAGTCGTCAGCCAGGGTCCTGCCATGCGGTCCAGGGATCGCCAGGCCTCGGGCCCGGTAGGCTCTGTCAGTATCGCATTTCAACTTTGGCCCGAAGGGGCTGGCCGGCAGACTCGGCCGTGTGGCCCGCGAGGTCCCGTCGCGAGGCGGAGGTCTTCGCTGCCCATCCGTACGTACAAAGAGGAGACCGGAGCCGATGGGCCTCCAGCCGCACCAGGAAGGCCCGATGGGTCCAAGTGACGACGTGCTGACCTCGATTGAGATCTGCGCGGGGGCGGGCGGACAGGCCATCGGTCTCCACAGGGCGGGTTTCAAGCACCTGGCGCTCGTGGAGATTGACTCACATGCCTCGGAGACGCTCCGGCTCAACATCGGCAGGCTGGCGGAGTGGCGCTGGGAAAAGAAGTACTGCGACGTTATTTCCGGTGACGTCAATGACTTCTCCCCCCTTTCTTCCGAAGAAAAAGAAACAGATGTGAAGAAGGCCCAGGGGTACCTGGGGAAGCCGCTCGCCAAGGGTGACCTTCACCTACTGGCGGGTGGAGTTCCGTGCCCGCCCTTCTCGCATGCGGGAAAGCAGCTTGGCAAGGATGACGAGCGTGATCTTTTTCCGCGAATCCTTGATCTTACCGACGAGCTTCGCCCTCAGGCGGTGATGATCGAGAACGTTCGCGGAATCAAGGACGCGAAGTTCGACGAGTACCGCACATACATCGAGGCTCGTCTTGAGGGCGGACCGGCCAAGCACCCCGTTACCGGCGTCTCCGAGGAGTTCGAGGGCCTGGGCTACCGGGTCTGCGAGTGGGAAGTGCTGGAGGCCAGTGACTTCGGTGTTCCGCAGCTGCGCCCCAGGGCTGTACTGGTGGCCATCCGCGCCGATGTGCTGGGGGATCTCAAGTTCGTATGGCCGACGGCCACAGGGGCTCCCAGGAGTGTCTTCCAGGCGCTGGAGAAGTCCATGAAACTCAGGTATGCGCCATACCTGAAGCAGGGCGGAGAAGTCGCGGACCTCGCGAGGAAATGCCTTGAGCGGTGGAAAGAAATGGCGCAGGGTGCGGAGAGCCGGAAAGATTTCGGCGTGGCCCCCACTCTCGTCGGCGGATCAAAGAAGCACGGTGGCGCAGATCTCGGCCCGAGTCGCGCGAAGGCTGCCTGGAACGCCATGGGAGTCTCTGGTGTTGGTGTCGCTAACACGTACGCGGAAAGCGTCGAAAAGGACAGCCACGTGCGGGATCTCTTCAGGCCAGAAGGGCCGATGCTGACCGTTGAACAGGCGGCGATCATCCAGGGATTTCCGGAGAACTGGGAATTCCATGGCGGGAAGACCGCACGCTACCGGCAGGTCGGCAATGCCTTTCCACCGCCCGTCGCGGCCGCAGTAGGCCAGGCCATCGCGGACGTACTGCGCGCCGCCCACGAGCGTGACCGCGTCGCGTCGGAGTCGCTCGCCGGACTACCTGGACAAGCGCCGTCGGCGCTCACGGACCGTGTCGACGATCCTCAGGGCGCACACGTCTGAGTCCTGGTGCTCCCAGAACCGCAGGACCAGCCAGCCCGCCTCGGTGAGCTGCTGGTCGGTGTCGCGGTCCCGGGCCACGTTCCGGGCCACCTTGTCCGACCAGTAGCCCGGGTTGGTCTTGGGAGCGACGTAGTGCTCGGGGCAGCCATGCCAGTAGCAGCCGTCGATGAATACGGCCACCTTCGCCGGACGGAAGACCAGGTCTGCCGTCCGGCGAAGGTCCGGCAACGGCCGTGCAGCGACCCGGTACCTCAGGCCGTTTGCATGCACGAGCCGCCGGATGAGCCGTTCCGGCTGCGTGTCACGGCTGCGGATTGCCTGCATGTTCCTCCTGCGCGACGCAGAAGAGGCCCACGAACCGTCTGGCGGGGTCCAGTCTGTGGGCTCAGGCACCGCAGTCACTCCAGAATCATCGTCATGGCACTTCAATAGTGGCTTCGCCGCGGCGGGACGAGTCGACCGCTCGGAAGCGAACGTAGGGTACCGACTCTGCTGAGGCGCTGGCGGCCGGGATGAATGCGGCTGCCAGTACCACGTTGGCCGGATCGATACTGCCGCCAGTGACGAGCCCCGCGGGATTGCCGAGATCAGGGTCGACCACCGGATAGAGGAGCACAGCCCCACGGCGCGGCCTGTGCAGCTGGGAAGCGAAGGGGTCGTCATCGCTCAGCGGGTGCAGGCCCGCGATCCGCTCAGCGGACTGGCGGTGGGATACACCAGAGATGCGGTTGAACATGCCTCGGGCGTTCCGCTTGCGCTGTACGAGCGTGACGGGCGATGTTCCGAGGATGCTGGCTGCCACGCTGGTCGGCCCAGAGGTCTGGGGGAGGATCAGCGTCCAGTCATCGGTAGCGCAGCCAGCGTCGCTAGCATCCTTGAGATATGCCAGGTGGGGAGCGAAGAGGTCCGGGCGGCCCCAGGCAAGACCGCTCATGATGCCGAGCAGCTGAGTGTGGCTGAGAACTGCTGTCTTGGCTGGATAGCGGGTATAGCTGCCCTGGGCATCGGCGGAGAGAGTGACGAAGACAGAGAGGTCTTGACCCAGAGCCTCCAGAGCAGGCCGCCATACCTCCGCGTTGTGCCTCAGCTCCCCCACCCCCGTCGGGTAAGCCGTCGGCTCCACCCACTGCCCCGGCGACCTGATCTCCACCAGTTCTGCGTTGAACATCTTGTTGCGCGCCGCCGGCCTGAGCCAGGACAGGTGCTGGGAGACCAGCGGGGGGATCTGGGCCGGGGTGACCTGGGGTTTGCCGTCCACCAGGGTGGAGTACCGGGACAGCTGGGCCCGGAACGTTTCTTCGTCGCGGCAGATGGCCTCGAAGGCCTCGTACAGGTCGACCGTCCTCGACTTGCCCAGCGCTTCCTCGCGGCCGATGTACAGGCGGACCAAGTCGCGGTAGCCGGGACGGAAGCCGAACCAGCGGCCCATCTGCATCAGGGTGTCCGCCTGCTGGGTGGTGCGGCGGTAGTACGTCACCGTGAGGCCCTCGACCGTGAAGCCGCGGGAGAGCTTGGTGCCGCCGACCAGGATCTTCCACACGTGCGGGGTGCGGTCGAAGTCGAGTTCGGGCTGGGCGTAGTCGCGTTCCGTGTCGCCGTTGACCACGAGTACCGGGGTGCCGCCGGAGTTGATGAGCTGGCGGGCGCGCGAGACGTGGGCCTTGAGCTCGTCGTACGACTTCGGCGTGGGCAGGGTGTCGTCCGCGAAGCGGTGGAAGTCGGAGGCGAAGAGCGTCGCCAGGCGGTCGTGGCCCTGCTGGCTCGTGTACGCCGCCCGGTGCCACATGGAGTTGATGCGCAGGGCGAGGGCCGCGTGCTCGGCCATCCGGACCGACTCGTGGACGAGCATCGTGTGGTGGCGGAACGGTTCTTCGTCCACGCCGTGGTCTACGCGGTACAGCTTGAGCGCGCCGGTGAGGACGAAGGCGTCCAGGGCCTCCTGTAGGCGGTCGCCCGTGTCCTCGTAGATGCCGCGGATGTGCGTCTCCGCCGCCGCGCCCTTCGCCGATTCGAGGTCGTGGAAGTCCTGGACGCCCATGTAACCCGTGGGACGAGGCAGCGAGATGAGGAAGTTGCGGGGGAAGATGTCCGCCCCGTCGCCCGGGTCGACGAAGACGTTGGCGAAGGGGGTCGCGGTGTAGCCGACGTACTGGGCGCGCGGCAGCAGGGTGAGCAGCTGGGAGATCTGGCTGTTGATGGCCGTACGGGCCACCTTGCCGTCCTCCCACTTCTTCGGGTCCGTGGTGTTGACCGAGGCCTGGTCCGACTCGTCGTCGATGATCAGTGCCGGGATCTCGGAGAGGATCGGGCCGATCTTCTTGAGGTCCTTGATGAGCTTGGACAGTACGGACTTGTTCTTCTTCACGACCATGACGCGGGCGGCCGCGTGGTGCAGGTTGGCCGGGTCGTGGAGCGGCAGGGTGCGAGCCTGCTTCTCGAACTCCAGGGCTCGGATGCCGTTCAGCAGGCTCTTGTAGTCGTCGTCGCGGGTGGTGAGGCGTTCGATGTCGAACGCGCCCAGGGTGGACGGGCGGCCGCCGTGGCTGACGAACTTCGCCGGCCAGTCCGCGTCGTCCTGGTAGTCGATGCCGACCAGGGCGTCGGGATCCGCCGGGTCGGCGCCGCGCAGGATGTTCTCCCGGCCGATCAGCTCCATGTCCAGGCGGCGCTGCGTCTGGCCGCGCAGGAGGTTCAGGGTGCCGCCGAGCACGATGACGAGGCGGTATCCCGCGTCGATGGCCTTGGCCGTGACACCCGTGAAGTTGGCCGTCTTGCCGGACTGGACATAGCCCACGACGAGGCCGCGGGAGCCGTAGGCCTCGGTCCTCGTCGGGTCGGAGAGCCGCTCGACGACGGCGTGGCTCGCCTCGTCGAGACCGGCGACCGCCTCGTCGGGCCAGCCCTTCCGGCGCAGGAGCTCCTCGTACGACTTCCAGTAGAAGGAGCGTGCGGCCGCGGCGTCGCGCGAGTACCAGGACGTGAACTCCTTGCTGATCACCGCCGGGCCGGGCTCCTTGAACACCGGGACCGCACCGTCGAGTGCCTTGCGCAGATCGGCGCCGAATCCCAGCCGGTCGTACGTGTCCGAGCGGCGGGCGTCGGTCCGGGCCGGGGCGGGCGACCAGTCGGCCTGTTCCGCGAGGTCCCAGGTGGTCAGAGCGCGGTGCCAGAGGGCGGTCAAACCGTCACCGGGGTCCGCGGCCAGGATGCGGTCGCGGAAGTGGCCGAGGGTTGTGTCGGCCGGTTCCTCGGCTTCCGAGAGCACGAACGCCAGCTTGGCGAAGGGCTTGGGTCCCCGTCGCATCGCGGCCAGCACATCGCCGTGCAGGGTGAACAGGTGATCGGTCATGACGTCGCGGCTCTCTCAGGTGGGAACAGGGCGGATGAGGGGCGTTTCAGCGATCGAGCTCGCAGCGCGCCGCTGTCACGAGGACGCTGTTCCACAGCGCCACGTTGTCGGTGTGGACGGCCCGGACCCGTTCCTTCTGGAAGATCTCGTTGACCATGAGGTAGAGCATGCTCTTCACCACGGGCGCGTCGTTCAGGCCCCCGCGGCGGCCCCCGTTCAGCAGTTGTCGGTACTCCTTGTTGAGCCGCACCTCCCTCTGTTCCCGGTCGAGTTCGAAGAACACGTCCGACGGCAGCGTGTCCCAGCGGAAGGCGATCGGGTCCTCGCCCTCCAGCTCCGGAAGCTCGTCGCGCAGGGTGCGCCGCAGCTTGGGGTCCATGCCCTTGCCGGCCGGGAGGACGGCTTTGCGCTGCGGTTCGGTCGCGCGTCTGGCGGCTTCGCGGTACGTGGCCGCCGCCTCCTGCACGTACGCACCGAAGGCGTGTCCCTCGCCGTCCACGGCCTGCTCCAGGCCGCGGGCGAACGCGGGCGTGACCGTCACGCCGTCCTTCTTCACCGTGAGGGCGAAGACGTCGTTCGGCTCGGACGGCAGATCGACGATGATCCGGGCGAGCGCGAGGTGCCCCTCGGGGCTGCGGGTGCTGTTCCAGCCGCCCGCCTGGACGAGCCGGTCGTTGCGGTAGATGTAGAAGCCCTGGCGTTCGGCGAGCGGGCCGATGCCGCGGTAGCTGACCAGGGGCGACTTCGGCGGCCAGATGTGCGCGGTGAGTGTTACCTCGCCGACGCCCTGGACCGGTGCTGTGTACGTCCGGGGGAAGCCGGCCCGGCCCGGCACCCGGTAGCCGAACGGGTCGATCGGCTCGACGCCCCGGTGGTCCAGCTCCTCCTTGGTGCGGACGTCCTCGACGACGATGTCGATGTTGAAGTCCTCACGGGCGAGGAACCGGTGGAGGTGGAGGCCCAGGTGGGTCTCTAGCTTCTCGATCGCGTCGTTGAGGAAGCGGTCGGCCTGGCCGCTGGTGACGGTGTCGAAGGCGCGCACCTTGTCCCAGCGCACGATCGTGCCCTGCCACTCGATGAGGCCGTCGTAACGGTCGACAAGGTCCTGGCAGTAGCCGGGGTCGACGATGTCGCATGTGAAGTCGGCCTGGGCGCGGGCCGTCAGCCAGCGGCGGCCGGTGGACGGGCTGCGTTTGGTGCGGCTGATGACGGTGAGCGAGTCGGCGTGCGAGAGGGAGGCGGCCTTGAGTCCCGCACCGAAGTGCCCGAGGGCGTCGTCCTCGTAGTTCTGGCGGCCGCCGACCGTCATCGCGGTGTCCAGAGCCGCGTCGTCCATGCCGCCGCCGTCGTCGATGACGAGGAGACTGACCAGGCGGTCGTCGTCGCGCAAGAAGCTGACGACGACGTTACGCGCCCCCGCGTCGATGGAGTTGTCGACCAGGTCGGCGATGGCCGCCTCGAATCCGTACCCCTGATGCGTCAGCGACTCGACGTAGCGGGCGGCGGGCGGGAGCCGCTTGGATCCGGTGGTGGGAACCTCGAACTGCCAGTCGGCAGAAGGCTGATACGGCGGCATGAAGACTTCCTCGCGCACACAGAGCTGAGACCTGCGTGGGGAGGTGTGGCCCTGGAATGAGTGTTGGGCTGTGATGATATTGCAAAGGTCGGACAGTGGGGAATCCCGATGACAAAAGCGCTGACGCCTGCCGTCTCAAAGCTGCCTCTGCCCCCCGAACCACGCCCGGCACTCCGGCTGGTTCGGCCGGACGATGAGCAGGATCGCCAGGATGAGCCAGACCAGAACCAGGATCAGGATGGGTGCGAAGGCCCACAGGAAGGCCGTGAAGGCCAGGGCCACCCAGCCATAGGCGATGGCTGAATTGCGCACGTTGGGGTGGCGGGTCGGGAACTTGAGGGCGGTCAGGATGCCCCAGGCGGCCACCGCCAGGATCAGGATGCCCACGAAGACGACCGTGCCGGAGTGTTCCTCTCCGGTGGACCGGCCGGCGTAGAACGACGCGTCTTCCTCGCCCCAGAGGGACTTGGCGATGGCGACGCTGTTGGTCACCAGGGCCAGGCCGAGGATCGCCTGGAGACCGCCGATGACCATCATGAGGGCGCGCAGGCTGCTGACCGGGGCGGGCATCTGACCCCCGGCCGGAGGCGGGTGGCTGCCGAAGCCTCCGGGGCCGGGCGGGTGCGGGGGGCGGGGCGGGCCGCCGGGGCCGGGGTTTCCGTGTGCCCGGGGGCGTTGGGGCTGAGGGTTGCTGTCCGGCGCAGCCGGGTCGTCCGTGCCCATCCGGTGGCCTTCCCCCGAAGCGATCCCTGGTTCAGGAGCCATGGTCGGGGGAGGGGGCGCCATTGGCCAGGGGTAAGTCGGCCAGGTCCAGGGGTTACGCCGCTGGTCCCCCGGCCAACTCCCGTACGTACCCCACCCCCCGCTCCCCGCCCAGCACGGGTTCCTCTCCTGTCGGGACGAACCCGGTCCGGGTCAGGACCGCGCGTGAGGCGGTGTTGGTGGCGGCGGCTGCCGCGCGCAGCTCCGTCAGGGCGTACGTCGTGGTGCAGAGCGTGAAGAGCTCGCGGACCGTGGCGGTCGCCAGGCCGCGGCCCGTGGCCTTCTCGGCCAGTCGGAAGCCCAGTTCGGCCGAGCCGTCCGCCACGTCCACCAGGTTGAAGCGCCCCAGCACCTCGCCGTCCGCCGCCACCAGCACGTGGAAGTGACAGGCACCGGTTGCCTGTTCGGCGAGGCGCTCCGCGAGGTGGGTGTCGAAGTGCGTGAAGTAGTCGTCGCCGCGGTCCGGCACCGAGGCCGCGAAGAAGGCGCGGTTCTCCTGCTCGAACGTGAGGAGGGCCGGGGCGTGGCCGGGGCGCAGGCGTTGGAGCTCGGGCATGACGCCAAGGTATGCAGCCGGGCCGGACCGTTCAGCTGCTTCTCGATGTTCGTCGGCGGGGGTTCGCGGCCGGGGCTTCGCGGACCGCGCGGGCCGGAGGGGCGGGCGACCTCGTCGAAGGCGGTGAGGATGCGGGGGAGTCCGGGTGCTCGGGCCGGTCTGAGGCGAGAGGTCAGCGGGCGGCGGTGACCGTCGTCCGGGTGCGTGGCAGCCGGAAGCAGTGCGGTACGCGCGCCGACTGCCGGACCGGGCCTACGGGTGGTCCCGCACGATGATCTTTCCGGTGTTCTTGCCGCGCAGCATGCCCAGGAACGCGTCCACGATGTGCTCGAACCCGTCCACCACCGTGTGGTCCAGCCCCAGTCGGCCGCTCTGCAGATGGGGGACCGCGAACTCGTACAGCTCGTCCTGCAGGGCGCGGTAGTTGCTGACCAGGAAGCCTTCCATGCGGAGGCTCTTCTCCACGATGTCCGCGTAGTTGAACTGCGGCGGGGGTGCGTCCGGGGTGTTGTAGCGGCTGATGGTGCCGATCCGGACGATGCGTCCGAACTCGCGCAGCGCGCCCACCGCGGCGGCCAGTTGTTCGCCGCCGACGTTGTCGACGAAGACGTCGATGCCGTCCGGTGCGGCCTTGGTGAGGAGTTCGGCGGCGGGGCCGTCGTGGTAGTCGAAGGCCGCGTCGTAGCCCACCTCCCGCTTCAGGTGCTCGACCTTGGCCGCCGAGCCCGCGCTGCCCACGAGCCGGCCGGCGCCCAGCAGCCGGGCGAACCGGCCGGTGGCGGTGCCGACGCCGCCGGCTGCGGCGGAGACGAAGAGGTCGTCGCCCTCGCGGAGCCGGGCGATGCGGGTGAGGCCGACGTAGGCGGTCAGGCCGGTGCCGCCGAGGACGCTCAAGTAGGCCGTCAGCGGGACCCCGTCGAAGCGGGGGAGTGTGCGGATCTCCTCGGGCCGGACCACGGAGTGCGTGCGCCAGCCCTGCCGGTGGAACACGATCTCGCCCTCGGACAGCTCCGGTGTCCGGGTGGCGACGACGCGTCCGAGAGCACGGCCCTCGAGCGGTGTGTGGAGCGCGAAGCCGCCCGGCACGTCGTCCATCATCTCGCGGTGGTACGGGTCGACGGACCAGTAGAGGTTCTCCACGAGCGCCGTGCCGACCGCGGGATCAGGGATCGCGGACTCGACGAATGCGAAATCCTCGGTGGTGGGGAAGCCGTGGGGGCGGGCGGTCTGCTGGACGGTGATCGCGTGTTCGGTCATGACGGGACCGTAGGACGGGAATGGAGCCCCTGGGCAGGCGGTTGGGCTCATGTGTCCCCCCGTTCCATGAGCAGCTCTCATACCCTGAGGTGAGCGTCCTGTGGCCCGCACGATCGATGCCGATCTCGCTCCGCACGAACTGCGCGTTCTCGTGGCGGTCGCGGACGCCGGCGGTTTCTCGGCCGGGGCCGAGGCGCTCGGCCTGACCCAGTCGGCGGTCTCCCACTCGGTGCGCGGGAGCGAGCGCAAGGTCGGCGCCGTTCTGTTCGAACGCGGCCGCAGTGGTGCGACACCCACTCCCGCGGGGGAGCAGGCGGTGTCACATGCGCGCCGTATCCTGCGGCTGCTGGACGTGCTCGTCACCGAGGCGCGCGGAGCCGCACGGTCCGGGGCGACGCAGGGGCCGGAGGGTTCGCTGCGGATCGCGGCCTTCCGCAGCACCGCACTGCACCTGCTGCCGCCGGTCCTGGAGCGGTTGCGCGCCCGGTATCCCGGGATCGAGCCGCAGGTACGGATCGTCCGCGAGCTCGGGCGCGGCACGGCGGGAGAGGTGGCCGACGGGCGGTCGGACCTCGCCATAGCCACCTTGGACGGAGCGCGGCTGCCGACGGGGCTGGTGGCGAGCGGACTCTTCGAAGAGAGCTACTCCCTGGTGCATCCGGCCGGACATGCGGCTCCGCGCTCGCTGCCGCTGGTCGACTGGGTCGAGAACTGCGGCTCGTACACCCGCGCCTGGTGGGACGCGCAGGACTGGATCCCGAAGGCCACGATCGAGGCCGAGGACGACGGAGCAGTGCTCTCGCTCGTGAGCGGGGGGCACGGAATGGCGATCATGCCCGCGCTCTCCCTGGTCGGAGCATCGGACTCGATCGAGATCACTGATCTCGGTCCGGAGCGTCCGACGCGCCGTGTCGGCTATGTGACCACCCCGGAGCTCGCCGGCTCCGCCGTCGTGCGCGCTCTGGTGCGGGAGCTGCGGGCCGCCGGTACCACCATCTGACGGACCTGCGGGCCGGAGGCTCCGCGCTCTGACGGGGCGAGCGGGCCTCCCCCTCCACGGCCTGCGGTCAGAGCTGAACGCGGTTGACATGGCGGTCGGTTGTCCGCCGCGGCCCGGGCAGACGGTCTGCCGCCGCCCGGGCAGACGGGTCTGCCGCCCCTTCAGGTGCGGGGACCCGTGCCGCGCGTACGCGGCTGTCTCGGCACGGGGAAAGGGCGCCCTCGCGAGTGATGCGGGCACGGGCGTTCCCGCTACTCGGACCGGAGGTTGCGGTTGCGGGTACGTGCCCGCACCCGCAACCGGGGACCGACGTCCCGCTACGCGCCCCCGTGGCAGTCCCGGTACGAGCGCCCCGTCCCGCACCAGCACGCCGCGCTTCTCGCCGGGGGCCAGGGGACCGCGCGGCCGCGGGCCGCCAGGGTCGTCGCGTACTGGGGGAGCAGGTCCGGGTCGGACGGGGAGGCGGCCTCGGAGGCGGCGAACGCCTCGTACGAGGGGACCGTGCCCGTCACGATGCCGAGGTTCGGGGTCCCCGTCGCGTGCAGGTCGCGCAGGGCCGCCTCCAGGCGGGCCAGGTGGTCCGGGTGGGAGGCGTACTCCGTGGCGAGTCCGGGATACGCGGTGAGGAGCTCGCGCAGTTCGGGCTCCGGCCAGTGGAGCACCGCCACCGGGAACGGGCGGGAAAGAGCCGTGCGGTACGTGCCCAGTTCGGCGCGGAGGCGGGTGATCTCGGCCCGGAGCTCGCCCGGGTCCGAGGAGCCCAGCGCCCACAGCCGCTTCGGGTCGTGGAGCTCGTCCAGCGGGACGGCCGCCGTGTGGAGGGTGTCGGCGAGCTCGTCCCAGGCGTCGTGCCTGACGCCCATCAGACGGCGTACCCGGTGGCGTCCGGTCAGCAGCGACTGGGTGGCGTACGGGACTTCCTCGCCCGGAGCGATGAGCAGGGTCAGGGCGGTGGAGAAGTAGTCGTGGGCCGCTTCGAGCTCGTCGTGCGCTTCGAGGGTCTCGGCCGCGATCTCCCAGGGGGCCGCCTCCGGCGGGGCGGCCGCGCGGATGCCGTCGATGATCGCGCGGGCCTCCGCCTCGTGGCCGTACTCCCACAGGTTGGCCGCGTTGAGCGCCTTGACCAGGTGGGGGTGTTCGGTGTCGGGGTCGCCGAGCAGCGAGTCGTAGAGGGTGGTGGCGCGGGCGCGGTCCCCGGCGAGTTCCAGATGGGCCGCCGCCTGGAGGAGCAGCGGTTCGTGGTCCTCGGGGTACTGCGCCGCGGTGCGCAGCAGGCGCTCGGCTTCGGTGGTGTGGTCGGCAGGCGTGTCGGGGCGCATGGACCACACGGTACTGCTGTACGGCCGCGGGGCGGAGGGATGTTCCGGCTCCGGCCGGTGGCGCCGGCAGTGAGCCTCGTTACGGCTCTGGAGAGTTGCCGGGCTTGGCCCTATCGTGCGGCCCGTGCGGCAGCGGATACGTGAGCGGATACCGGTGGTGGTGCAGCGTGACGCGCGCGGGAGACGGCTGGCCGCGCGCGGGCTGTGGACGGGCGCGGAGCTGGCGGTGACCCTCGGCGTCGTCCTGCTGCTGCTCGTCGCCCATCAGCTGTGGTGGACCAACCGGCAGGCCCGCGCCGAAGCCGCCGGCACCGTGCAGGCCCTGCAGCGGGACTGGGAGGAGCCGGAGGTGGCAGGGGAGGGGCCCGCGGATCCGGCGGGGGCGGTGGAGGCCTCGCAGGAGCCGGCGGACGGCAGCCCCGCCGTGGCGGAGGAGGGGGGCGGAGAACGGCCCGCCGCCGCGTCCGCGCCCCGCCGGTCCCAGGCGTACGCCGTCATCCGCATCCCGCGCATCGGGCTGACCGCGCCGGTCGCCCAGGGCATCAGCAAGCACGGCGTCCTGGACAAGGGGTACGTCGGTCACTACCCGCGGACCGCGCAGCCCGGCGGCTCCGGGAACTTCGCGCTCGCCGGGCACCGCAACACCCACGGCGAGCCGTTCCGCCACATCGACCGGCTGCGTGCCGGCGACCGGATCACCGTCGAGACCCGGGACGCCGTGTACACGTACACCGTCGACAAGACCCTCGCCCGGACCCTGCCGGGCGACAGCGGGGTCATCGCCGCCGTGCCGCGCAGCAATGCGAAGCCGTACGTGGGCTACCGGGCCGCCGGGTCCTATCTGACGCTGACGACGTGCACGCCCGAATTCACCTCCCGTTACCGGCTGGTGGTGTGGGGGAAGCTGAGCGGCGTACGGGAGCGCTGATCACCGGGGAGAGGTCGTAAGGTTCTCTGACGTGCTCAGACGACGTCCGCAGTTGTTGTGGTTGCTGGTCCCCTACGTGCTCTACCTGGGGGCGCTGCCGTTCGTGAACCGGGTCGATCCCGTCGTTCTCGGGCTGCCGTTCCTCTTCTTCTGGCTGCTCGGGGCGACCCTGCTCACGCCCGTCGCCGTATGGCTGACCAGGCGGGGTGACCGCCGGTGAACGCCGCCGTCGCGACCTCCGTCTTCGGCGTCTTCATGGTCGCGACCGTGGCTCTCGGCCTGCTCGCCGTGCGCGGCCGGCGCGGGCCGGAGGGCGGCGGGCTCGCCGAATGGTCGGTGGGCGGGCGCAGCCTCGGGACCGTCTTCATCTGGGTGCTGATGGCCGGTGAGGGCTACACCAGCTTCAGCTACCTCGGTGCCGCCGGCTGGGGCTACAACTACGGGGCGCCCGTTCTCTACGTGGTCGCGTACATGTCGTGCGGTTACGCCGTCGGCTACGTCGTCGGGCCCATGCTCTGGGCGTACGCGCGCAAGCACGGCCTCGTCGGGATCACCGACATGGTGGCGCACCGCTTCGGGCGGCCGTGGCTCGGCGCACTCGTCGCCGTCCTCGCGACCGTCTTCCTGCTTCCGTACATCCAGCTCCAGATCACCGGCATGGGCGTGGTCGTCTCGACGATCTCCTACGGCGCCATCAGTCTGAACTGGGCCTACTTCATCGCCTTCGCCGTCACCACCGGCTTCGTCGTGGTCAGCGGGCTGCGCGGCAGCGCGTGGGTGTCCGTGCTGAAGGACGTGCTGGTCATCGCCACCCTCGGATTCCTCGCCGTCTACGTGCCGATGCACTACTTCGACGGGTACGGGCCCTTCCTCGACCGGCTCGTCACGGAGAAGAGCGAGTGGCTCACCTTTCCCGGGCACGGGGACAGCGGTCTCGGGCAGGCCTGGTTCATCACCACCTCCTTCCTCAACTCCCTCACCGTCGTGATCTTCCCGACGACCGTCGCCGGGTACCTCGGCGCGAAGAACGCCGACGTGCTCCGGCGCAACGCGATGTGGCTGCCCGCCTACAACGTCCTGCTCTTCGTTCCGATGCTGCTGGGCATGGCGGCGCTCTTCGTCGTCCCCGGGCTCGTCGGGGCCGAGTCGAACCTGGCGCTCTTCAAGCTCGTCGTGGACTCGCTGCCGGCCTGGTCGGTCGGGATCATCGGCGTCGCGGCCGCGCTCTCCTCGATCGTGCCCATGGCCGTCTTCATGCTGGTCATCGGCACGATGTGGGGACGCAGCGTGCTCTCCCTCGTACCGCGCTGGGAGCAGCGGCAGAAGGGCGCGGCGCAGCTGGTCGTCGTGGTCGCGGGGGGCCTTGCGCTGCTGCTCACGTACACCGCGCCGAACACTCTGGTGCGGCTCTCGCTGATTTCGTACGAGGGCATGGCGCAGCTGCTCCCCATGGTGCTGCTGGGGCTGATGTGGCGTCGGCTGACCCTGCTCGGGGCGATGAGCGGGCTGGTCGTCGGGGTGGGTGTGGTCTGCGGCTTCGTGTTCACGGAGAACGACCCGGTGTGGGGCGTGAACGCCGGCATCGTCGCGCTGGGCGCCAATCTGGCCGTCGCGCTCGCGGTGACGTACGCCGGTCCGCGCGAGCACGACGAGCGGCCGGACGACGAGGTGCTCGCGCGGGACGAGATCGGTGACGACGAGGAGCTCGTCCCGGCGGGATGAGTGCGCGCGGTCAGGTCCGCTCCCGCAGCGGGCGTCCGCGTGGGGGAGTCAGGTCCGTTCCCGCAGCAGCAGCACGCTGACCGTCGCCACCAGGGCCAGCCCCACCGACAGCAGCATCGCACCGTCCGCGCCGGAGCCCGTCGTCGCGATGGCGATCGTCAGGGCGACGCCCGCCGAGGAGCCGATGTACCGGGCGGTGTTGTTCGCGCCCGAGCCCATCGCCGCCCGCTCGTGCGGCACCGATTCGATCGCCAGCCGGGGCAGCGCGGCGTTCAGCAGTCCGCTGCCGGCACCGGACACGACCAGGGCCGGGAGCAGCCGGAGCCACACCGTCGTGTCCGGATGCCCTCCGGCGTCCAGTGCGCCCAGCAGGGACACCACACCCACCGCGTGCAGGAGGAAGCCGGCGGCCAGCTGGTGGCGGGCCGCCACCCGGCCCGTCAGCCGGCGCGACTGCAGGGCCACGACGAACCCCGTGCCCGACCAGAGGAGGAACAGCCACGCCGCGTCGATCGTCGACAGCCCGAGCGCCCGCTGGAGCAGCGTCGGCAGGAAGCTGAACAGGCCGATCACCGCGAGGCCCGTGAAGAGCCCGCCGGCCGACGAGGCCAGGAACGTGCGGCTGCGCAGCAGCGCCGGATCGATGAGCGGGGCCGCCGCCCGGCGCTCCACCGCGAGGAACACCAGGGCCAGCGCGAGGGAGGCGAGCAGCAGCAGCCCGACGGGGGCGCGCAGCCAGCCGTCCCGGCCGAGCGTCAGCGCGGTCAGGAGCGCCGTCATCGCCGCCCCCAGCACCGCAGCGCCCGCCAGGTCCGGGCGTCCGCCGCGCGGGGCCCGGGACTCGTCGAGCGTGCGGAAGGCGAAGGCCGCCGTGAGGAGCGCGGCGAGGCCCAGTACGGCGTACGTCAGCCGCCAGTCGATCGAGCCGAGCGATCCCGCCAGCAGCGGGCCGAGCGCGATTCCCGCGCTCACGAACGCGCCCCAGATCCCCGTCGCCCTGATCCTGGCGGCACCGGCCGGGAACGCCCCGACGAGCAGGCCCAGGCTGGTGGCCAGGATCGCGGCGCTCGCCGCGCCCTGGGCGACCCGGGCCAGCGTGAACGTCAGGGTGTCGGTCGCCAGGGCGCCGAGTCCGGTGGTGAGGCCGAGCGCGAGCGTGCCGATCAGGAACAGTCTGCGCCGGCCGTAGTCGTCGGCGAGGCTGCCCGCGACCAGCAGGACGACGGCGAGACCGAGCGGGGTGCCGTTGAGCAGCCAGGCCTGGCCGGAGGGCGGGGTGGCCAGGGCGGCCGAGATGCCGGGGAGCGTCGTCATCGGCGCGGTGTAGTTCATCAGCGCCACGGCGGTGGCCAGGGAGGTGATCGCGAGGGTCGGCCCGGGGCGCGGGTGAGCGGCAGGCGGTGGGGTGGTCGCCGGTGGCGCGGGGCGGGGGCGTACGGGCTGGGCCATGGCATCGCTCCGGGGTTCGCCGGGGTTCGCGCGGGCGTCGTGCGTGCGGGCCACGGGTGCGCGCCACCCCCCGGTAGGTTCGGTGAATGAACTCATGTCGAGGATGCTGACGCTAGCACGTCAGGTTCATTCATCGAACCGTGGAGGAGTAAAGTGATCCCCATGGCACTCGGCAAGGACTACGTGAACCAGCAGTGCTCCATGGCCCGCGCACTCGAAGTGGTCGGCGAGCGCTGGACCCTCCTGGTGGTGCGGGACGCCTTCTACGGCGTACGCCGGTACAACGACTTCCTCGTGCACCTCGGCATCCCACGCGCCGTCCTCG
Organism: Streptomyces sp. NPDC005761; assembly: GCF_040630635.1. Lineage (NCBI taxonomy): Bacteria > Bacillati > Actinomycetota > Actinomycetes > Kitasatosporales > Streptomycetaceae > Streptomyces > Streptomyces sp. NPDC005761. The sequence continues at coordinate 191,437 of NZ_JBEXXX010000009.1, forward strand.
CCACCCGGCTCCAGTCCCTCACCGAGGCCGGAGTCCTGGAGAAGCGCCGCTACCAGGAGTCGCCGCCGCGCGAGGAGTACGTCCTGACCGAAAGCGGCAAGGCGCTCTGGCCCGTCATCGGCACCCTCGGGGTGTGGGGGCGCGACCACCTCCCCGGCACCCTTCCGATGCGTGTCTTCGTCCACGCCGACTGCGGTACGGAACTGAGCGCGTACGGCGCATGCCCGGCCTGCTCCGTGCCCGTACCGCCCGAGGACATCGAGATGAGGCCCGGCGACGGGCTCGACGCGCACGCGGACGATCCGGTCAGCCGTGCACTGCTCACGCCCCGCCGACTCCTGAGGCCCCTGGAAGTCGATCGTGTATAACGGATAACGGTCGAAGTGCCGCGCCACCACGCGGCCACGGGAGAACGGAAGGGGGAGGAACCATGGACGCACGCGCCATGAACCGCGTGCGCGGTGGCCTCACCCGCGTCCTGCGGCCCGCCGGACTCCTGCTCTTCTTCCTCACCGAGGTCCTCCTCGCCGAGGGCGGCAGCCTCTCCGCAGCCGTCGCGCTCGCCGCCACCGCGGCCGCCGGCACCGCGCTCGTCGCCTGCTCGGTCATCAGCGCACGCTGCGCCGCCCCGGTGCCCCGCACCCGGGTCCGTACCGCCATGCGCGACCGGGAGAAACGCACCGCGTTCCTGCCGCAACGGGATCCCGACGCCAAGGGGCGCCGACGCCCCCGAGCCCCCGGCCACGCCCTCCTGACGGCCGCGTAGGGCTCGCCCCCTCCCTCCTTCTCCCGCCCGGATGCGTACACCACCGTGTGCGCGGACGGGAGCGGGCGCCCCGCGCGGATCGTCATGCCGAAGCTGATCCACTCCCGGCACGACGAGACCCCCGGAGGGCTCATCCATGTCCGCCTTCATGTCCGCATTCGCCAGCCTGGTCGGCGCGCTCGCCGACGCGCTCCACCCCCTCTTCCAGAACGCGTCCACCGCCGCCGCGATCGTCCTGTTCACCGCCCTCGTACGACTCGCCGTGCATCCCCTGTCGCGGGCCGCGGCGCGCGGACAGAAGGCGCAGCGCAGGCTCCAGCCGCAGATCGCCGAACTGCGCAAGAAGCACAAGAAGAACCCCGAGCGGATGCAGAAGGCGCTCATGGAGCTGCACAAGGAGGAGAAGGTCTCCCCGCTCTCCGGCTGCCTGCCGAGCCTCCTGCAGATGCCGGCCTTCTTCCTGCTCTACCACCTCTTCTCCAGTACGAAGATCGGCGACGAGGCCAACGAACTCCTCGGCCACCAGCTCCTCGGCGCCCCGCTCGGCGAGCGCTGGCGCGACGCACTCGCGGACGGCGGGATGTTCGGGGCGCAGGGCCTGGTGTATCTGGGGCTCTTCGCGATCGTCGCCGCCGTCGCCACGTTCAACTACGGGCGGACGAAGCGCCAGATGGCCGCCAACCCCGTCACCCCGGCCACCGGCCCCGACGGGCAGCCGGTCCCGGGCATGGGTGCGATGACCAAGGTGATGCCGCTGATGTCCTTCTTCACGCTCTTCACCGTGGGCTTCGTGCCACTGGCCGCCGCGCTGTACGTCGTCACCAGCACCACCTGGACCGCGATCGAGCGGGCCTACCTGTACCGCGACATGCCGGCCGCGGGCGCCGCCATGGCCACTGCGGCGTAAAGGAGCCGACGAGTGCGCCGGTCCAGTGTGTGAACAGGGTCTTGCAGAGTGATCGGATGTCTTGGAGGATCGGACAAGCCTGCGATGGCCGCAACCCATCCGACGGGCCCGATCGAACCAAGGGAGAGAGACCGTTGAAGCTGCTTCGTGTGGGTACGGCGGGCGCGGAACGACCGGCGCTGCTGGATGAGAACGGAACCCTGCGTGACCTGTCGGGAATCGTCACCGACATCGACAGTGCGCTGCTCGCCGACGAGGACGCGCTGGCCCGGGTACGGGCCGCCGCGGCCGCGCCGGGAGAGCTGCCCGAGCTCGACGCCGAGGGGCTGCGGGTGGGTCCGCCGCTCGGCCGGATCGGCAAGATCGTGTGCATCGGGCTGAACTACCACGATCACGCCACGGAGACCGGCGCCCAGATACCGGGCGAGCCGATCCTCTTCTTCAAGGCGCCGGACACGGTCGTGGGCCCCGAGGACACGGTGCTCGTGCCGCGCGGCAGCGAGAAGACCGACTGGGAGGTCGAGCTCGCCGTCGTCATCGGGCGCACCGCCCGGTACCTGGACTCCGCGGAGGACGGGCTCGCGCACGTCGCCGGATACGCGGTGGCGCACGACGTCTCCGAGCGCGCGTTCCAGATCGAGCGCGGCGGCACGTGGGACAAGGGCAAGAACTGCGAGACGTTCAACCCGCTGGGTCCCTGGCTGGTGACGGCCGACGAGGTCGCCGACCCGCAGGCCCTGCCGCTGGAGCTCTGGGTCAACGGCGAGCTGAAGCAGGACGGCACCACGGCCGACCAGATCTTCCCGGTCGGCGAGGTCGTGCGCTATCTCAGCCACTTCATGACGCTCTACCCGGGCGACGTGATCAACACCGGTACGCCGGCGGGGGTGGCGATGGGGCAGCCCGAGCCGAAGCCGTACCTGCGGGCGGGGGATGTCGTGGAGCTGGAGATTGCGGGGCTGGGGCGGCAGCGGCAGGAGCTGAAGGGGGCGTAGGGGGCCTCTGGTCCCGGGTGCGCCCGGGGGCCGCTTCGTCCTCGACCGCTGGACGGGCCGGGTAGGACGTCCTCAAGCGCCGGACGGGCTGTGAAAGATGTCCTCGAGCGCCGGACGGGCTTGCTTTTGCCGATGGTGCCGAGCGCGTAGAGGTCGGAGGGGTGGGCGCTGCCTGATGGCGGTGCCCGCCCCTCCGGTGTGTCAGCCGTTGATCTTCGTGGCGAACTGCTCCAGTGCCTCGACCACCAGTGCGTGGTCCTCCGCCTGGGGCAGCCCCGACACCGTGACCGAACCGATGACGCCCGCGCCCTCGACCGCGATCGGGAACGAACCGCCGTGCGCCGCGTATGTGTCAGGGTCCAGTCGCGAGGCCTCGTCGAAGGTCGTGCCCTTGGCCCGGAACCGGGTCCCGACCAGGTAGGAACTCTCGCCGTACCGCTCGACGACCTTGCGCTTGCGCTCGATCCACGCGTCGTTGTCCGCGCTGGAACCGGGCAGCGCGGCATGGAAGAGCTGCTGGGCCCCGCGCCGGATGTCGATCGCGACCGGGGCGTGCCGCTCCCGGGCCATGGCGACGAGCAGGCCGCCGAGCGCGTACGCGTCGTCGTAGCCGAAATGCGGCAGGGTCAGCCTGCGCTCCTGGGCGATCAGCTCGGAGATGGTCGGAGCGGTGGGGTTCATGCGGACTGCTCCTCGGTGGCGTGAGCGGTGGTCGATACGGACGCGGAGGCCGTGGGCAGGGGGACCGTGACGCCGTCGCGGGCCGAGCGGCGGGCGGCCTCGAGTACGTCCAGCGCGGCGGCTGCCTGGAGGGCGGTCACCGGGTTCTCGCCCTTACCGCGCAGCGCGTCGGCGACCGCCGCGTAGTACGCGGGGTAGTCGCCCGGCAGCGTACGGACCGGGGTGCCGCCGCCCGTGAGCGGGGACTCGCCCGAGCCGAGCCGGCCCCACAGGTCCTCGTCCTCCACGCCCCAGGCCGTGTCCGCCGTCGGGCGCGCGCCTTCGCGCAGGGCCGCCTCCTGGGGGTCGAGGCCGTACTTCACATAGCCGGCGGTGGAACCGAGCACCCGGAAGCGCGGGCCGAGCTGGGCCGTCGTCGCACTGACGTAGAGATGCGAGCGGACCCCGCTGGTGTGGGTGATCGCCAGGAACGTGTCGTCGTCGGCCGCCGCGCCCGGACGGCGTACGTCCGACTCCGCGTACACCTGGGCCGCCGGACCGAACAGGACGAGCGCCTGGTCGACGACATGGCTGCCCAGGTCGTACAACAGCCCGCCGATCTCCTGCGGATCGCCCGACTCGCGCCAGCCGCCCTTCGGCTGCGGGCGCCACCGCTCGAAGCGCGACTCGAAGCGCTGGACCTCACCCAGCTCACCGTCCGCGATCAGCGAACGCAGGGTGAGGAAGTCGTTGTCCCAGCGGCGGTTCTGGAAGACCGAGAGCAGCAGCCCACGCTCCTGCGCCAGGGCCGCCAGCTCCCGGGCCTCGGCAGCCGTCCCCGCGACCGGCTTGTCCACGACCACCGGCAGGCCTGCCTTCAGCGCGGCCGTAGCGAGCGGTACATGGGTCTTGTTCGGCGAAGCGATCACGATCAGGTCGAGCTCGTCCGCACGCGGCCACAGCTCCTGCGGCGAGGCGGCGAACCGCACGGCGGGGAACTCGGCGCGGGCCTGCTCCCGGCGCTCCTCGTTCGACGTGACGACCGTGTCCAGGACGAGGCCCTCGGTCGCGGCGATCAGCGGGGCGTGGAAGACGGAACCCGCCAGGCCGTAGCCGACGAGTCCGACGCGCAGGGGGGTCGGGGCCGTACCGGAGGTCTCGTGAGTCGCGTGGGCAGTCATGCCTTCCACTTTGGCAACGCTGTTGCCAAAGTGCAAGCGCGGGAGACAATGGGTCCGTGAACAGGACCAACAGCGGCGCGAACCTGCCGACACTGCGCAGCCACAACGCGGCGCTCGTGCTGGACCTGCTGCGGGCGGCGGGCGAGCGCGGCATCAGCCGGCTCGAACTGGCCGGGCGGACCGGGCTCACCCCGCAGGCCGTCAGCAAGATCACCGCCAGGCTGCGTGCCGAGGGCCTGGCCGCCGAGGCCGGGCGCCGCGCATCGACGGGCGGCAAGCCGCGCACCGTGCTGCGGCTGGTGCCCGACGCCGGCCACGCGGTGGGGCTCCACCTGGACCGCGACGAGCTGACCGTGGTGCTCGTCGACCTCGCGGGCACGGTGGCCGGGAGCCGTACCGCTCCGCTGGACCTCGGCGCCCCGGCCGACGAGGTGCTCGCGGCGGCGGCCGGGGCGGTCGCGGCGGTGCGGGGCGACCGTGCGCTGCCGGTGCTCGGGGTGGGTGTCGCCGTACCTGGACCGCTCGACCACCGGGGCGGGGTGCTGCACCGCGTCACGGGGTTTCCGCAGTGGGACGGCTACCCGCTCCGGGACGAGCTCGCCGCGCGGACCGGGCTGCCCGTCGTCATCGACAAGGACACCAACGCCGCCGCCCTCGGGCTCGCCCTCCAGGCCCCGGACCCCGCCGACTTCGCCTACCTCCACCTGGGCACCGGCCTCGGCTCCGGGCTGGTGCTCGGCGGGGTGGTGCACCGAGGGGCCAGGACCGGAGCCGGCGAGTTCGGCCACCAGACCGTCCAGCTGGACGGCGTCCGGTGCAGCTGCGGCGGGCGGGGCTGCATCGAGGCGCTGTGCCTGGCCGCCGTCGGCCGGGGCGACGTCGCCGAGGCGGCACGGGTGCTCGGGACCGGCGCCGCCAACCTGGTCGGGCTGCTCGACATCGACCGGGTGGTGCTGGGCGGACGCACGGTCGCGGCCGACCCCGACGCGTACGTCCGCGGGGTAGGCGCGGTGCTCGACGAACGGGCCCGGCGCGACGGGGCCGGCGGGGCGCCCGTACCGGTCGTCGCCGCCGGCGGCGGGGAGCAGCCGGTCGCAGAAGGGGCGGCCCAGCTGATCCTCGCCCCGCTGTTCGGCCGCGTGGGGGGTGCGGACCCGCAGGGGGACGGGGGCCCGTCCGGGGCCTCCCGTCCGGATCGTGCCGGGGCCGGCCACGCACACCTGTCCGGCCTGATCCGCACGGAAGAACCCGGGGCCTCCCGCGCGGAACTGGGCTGATCGAGCGTTTCCCGGCGGCCGGCCGCAGGACTCCGCGGCATGTCGGTGGCGGCCCGTCAGCACCTCCGTGGCAGCGTCGCTCCCAAACCGGTGAACTCCGGGGCCCGGGGCGAGCCGACCATGTCCGCGAGAAGCGAAGGCTGCCCCACGATGCCCCCCACACCGCCCCCGGCGAACTCTTCCCCCGAACCCTCCGTCCCCGCGCGCCCTCCGTCGCCGCCGCCCCCCGCGGGCAGCCGGCCCCGGCACGGTCTCGCGCTCGGACTGGCCGCGGCGAGCGTCATGCCGGCCGTCGTGCTCGGCGGCACCGCGGCCGCGTCCGCCGCCCCGCAACGCAACACCGCCACCACCCCGGCGTCCGGCCTGGCCCCCGCCTCCGCACCCGGCTCCGTCGCCGCCGACCGACGACCCGCCTGCGGTGACCCGGGGGCCGCGGACTTCCCGATCGGCACCCGGATCCACGGTGGCCCGGAGACCTACGCCTCCGGCGGCGGCTACGGCACCTGGTTCCTCGACCTGACCAACACCACCGCGGAGTCCTGCCGCGCGATCCACCCGGTCCTGGTCCTCACCGACGAGGACCGCGCCCTGACCTCGGACCAGATCCAGCTGGAGTTCTCCGAACGCACCCATCCCGGTGTCGAACACCGCGTCAGCTGGGAGACGACCGACCGCGACGAGCACATCGGCGTCTTCGGCGGCGAGGGCGACGACTCCTTCCCCGGCTTCACCGTCCCCGCCGGCCGGACCGTCACCGTGCAGGTCAGGCTGGCGTTCACCTCCGACACCAGCCCCGGCCGGATCACCGCGAACGCCGCGATCGTCCAGCGGCAGCGCACCGACAGCGGTACCGGGAGCCAGGGCCTCGACGGGGAGTGGGTCGGTGAGTCCGAGGACTACCCGTTCACCGTGGTCGAGGACGACGGCAGCGGGACCGTCACGGACGACGACCCCGCCGAGGAACCCGGGGAGACCGAGGAGGCCGGTGAGGTGGGCAAGGAGAAGGAGAGCGACAGCGTCACCGGCCGCGTCCCCGCCAGGCCGGACGCCAGTCCCACCACCGGCACCACCGGCACCCGGCGCCCCGTCGCGCCCGGCCTCGACCCGGCCGCGGTCCCGGAACTCGCCGCCACCGGTTTCTCCGTACCGGTTCCGCTGCCCGCCCTCACCGTCGCCGGCCTCCTGATCGGAGGCGGAGCCGTCGTCATCAGGGCCCGCCGGACCCGCCGCGTCCCGCGCTGAACGAAGATCGGCTCCTGGTGCCCGGCCCTTCCCCCGCCCATTGCCCGACCCCCTAAAATCGGGGGCGTCGGCGCTGCACAACGCGGTGCCGCCGGCGTCCCCGCACCTGGCGTACGGCAACTGGAGTCCCACATGGCAGAGCGCAAGCCGATCTCGTCCTGGCTGACCGACATGGACGGAGTCCTCATCCACGAGGGGACGCCGATCCCCGGCGCGGATGCCTTCATCAAGCGGCTGCGGGACTCGGGGCTTCCCTTCCTGGTCCTCACCAACAACTCGATCTACACCGCCCGGGACCTGCACGCCCGGCTCAGCCGCATGGGCCTCGACGTCCCCGTCGAGAACATCTGGACCTCCGCGCTCGCCACCGCCCAGTTCCTGGACGACCAGCGGCCCGGCGGCACGGCCTACGTCATCGGCGAGGCGGGGCTCACGACCGCGCTGCACGACATCGGCTACGTCCTCACCGACCACGAGCCCGACTACGTCGTCCTCGGCGAGACGCGTACGTACTCCTTCGAGGCGCTCACCAAGGCGATCCGGCTGATCAACAACGGGGCGCGGTTCATCTGCACCAACCCCGACGAGACCGGCCCCTCCGCCGAGGGCCCGCTGCCCGCGACGGGCTCCGTCGCCGCCCTCATCACCAAGGCCACCGGCAAGGCCCCCTACTTCGCGGGCAAGCCCAACCCGCTGATGATGCGGACCGGGCTCAACGCGATCGGCGCCCACTCCGAGTCCAGCGCCATGATCGGCGACCGGATGGACACCGATGTGCTGGCCGGTCTGGAGGCGGGCATGCAGACCTTCCTGGTGCTGACCGGACTCACTACGGTGGCGGACATCGACAAGTACCCGTTCCGGCCGTCCACGGTCGTCGAATCCATCGCCGACCTGGTCGAACTCGTCGACGTGGGCTGACCCGGCGGGGGCGGGGGAGCGGGCAGGTACGGCCGCCTCCCCGCACTCCACCGGCCCAGCGCGGGCCCCTCTGCGGATGCGAGATGCCGCGGCACGCGTGAACCTGCCATTAGGAGGTTCACGATGCGTTCAATATCCCTCACGTTCTGTGCCGCCGCGGTGGCCGCGGCGACCCTGATGCCCGCTTCCGTCGCACTGGCCAACTCCGACTCGGACCACGACGACTCACGGTCCCGGGCCACGCTCTCCGTCTCCCCGTCCTCCGTCTCCCCGGGCGGCGAGGTCGACCTGGAGGTCGACGGCTGCAAGGGCAAGGAGGCCAAGGGCAGCTCCGACGCCTTCGTCTCCGAGGCGCGCTTCTCGCCCGGTGGCGACAGGACGCTCTTCGCCGAGGCCCGCGTCCGCTCGGACGCCGAGCCCGGCGACTACGACGTCCAGGTGGTCTGCAAGGACGACAAGCACACCAAGGCGTCCGCCGTGCTGACCGTCGTCCACCGCAACCGGCCCATGCCGCTGGCCCCGGTCCGGGCGGGCGGTGGCGGCACGGCCGTGCTCGCCGACCAGGCCCAGCAGGACGGTCCCGGCACCGTTCATGCCGTGGTCGGCCTCGCCCTGGCCGCCGTCGCGGCCGTCGCCGTCGCCTTCCGCAGCGTGCGACGACGCCGCCCGGCCACCGACTGACGTGTCCGCCTCGGACCGCTCGGCGGGGCACGGCAGGCTGCTCACCGGAGTGGCCTGGGCCGTACTCCTGCTGGGTCTGTGGCTCTGGGGCCGCGGCATCACCGGTGGCTCCGGCGCCAGTTCCGCGCCGACCACCGGCGACGTCGCAGCGGTCGGCCGACCGCTCGGCGTGCCGCTGCCCCCGGCCCACGACCCGATCGAGGGCGTCGCGCCGAGCAGCGTGGAGATCCCGTCGATCGGGATCCGGGCCCCCGTCGTGTCCCGGGGGCTGGACAAGGACGGGGCGATCGAACCGCCGTCCTTCGACACGCCCCAGACGGTCGGCTGGTACGGGGCCGGCGCCGAGCCCGGTGCCAAGGGCCCGGCCCTCTTCGTCGGCCACGTCGACACCGAGACGAAGCCGGCCGTCTTCTACGGGCTCAGCGCGGCCCGCCCCGGCGCCGAGGTCGAGGTGACCCGGACCGACGGCACCGTCGCCGAGTTCACCATCGACGACGTCCAGGTCTTCACCCGCGAACGCTTCAACGCGCAGAAGGCCTACGGCCCCCGCAAGGACGGCCGGGCCGAACTCCGGCTGATCACCTGCGGCGGCACGTACGACCGTGAGTCGAAGTCGTACACGGCGAACGTGGTCGTCTCGGCCTACCTCACGGGCGAGAAGTCGCGGGAGGAGGCACGGGAGCAGGCCCTGGAGCGCGCGACAGGTGAGGCGGGCGCGCCGATCGGCGGCTGACGCCTTCGGTATCCGGCCCGGCCGGCGCCCGGTTCTCCGGGCGCCGGCCGGGCCGGTCCTCGACCGCGGGGCGCGGGCCGCGGGAGTGGCCCGGCGCGGACACGGGAGGTCGGTGGCGTCCGGGTCCGCCGCACGACCCACTGTAGGGGCGCGAACTGCGGCTCCCCAACCAGTTTCTGACGTTACGTCGATAATCGGTCACGCTCCGCACGCGGACAGGCCGGGCAGAGCGTGGTGAACCCGCCGTAACAGCTCTTCGACGATGTCGTGAGGGGCCGGGCCGGTCCCGGGCCCTGTGCCAGGATGGACGGCGATGCGACAGTGCACCGCCGTCGCAGTCGAGGGGGAGTGGATGTACGGCAGCCACAACGGCCGGTTCGACATGCGAGGGGTGGGCGTGGCCGCGGCGGCCGCCGCACTGCTGCTCGCGGGATGTACCTCTTCCGGCGACGGCGACGGGGAGAACCACGCCGGTTCCGGCGCGGGCGGGAACCCGGCCGCCATCGGCCAGCAGCCCAAGGGCACCGACCCGTACTGGGTCAACCCCGACGGGAACGCGGCCGAGCAGGTCGCCCGCTACACCGGGGACGGCAAGGAGAAGGAGGCCGCCCTCATCCGCCGGATCGCGCGGCAGCCGGTCGGCGAGTGGATCGGCACGGACAATCCGGAGGAAGAGGCGAAGGGCTTCACGGAGGCCGCCGAGAAGGCCGACCGGGAAGCCGTGCTGGTCCTCTACAACATCCCGCACCGCGACTGCGGACAGTTCTCCAAGGGCGGCGCCGCCGACGGCGACGCCTACCGCGCCTGGCTGGACAGCGTCGCCAAGGGCATCGGAGACCGGGGCGCGACCGTGATCCTGGAGCCGGACGCGGTGCTGCACCTGGTCGACGGGTGCACCCCGCAGGAGTTCCACGAGGAGCGCTACGACCTGCTCAAGGGTGCGGTGGAGCGCCTCGGCCAGCTGCCGGAGACCCGTGTGTACCTGGATGCGGGCAACGCGGGCTGGCACACTCCGGACGCGTTGTTCCAACCGTTGCAGCAGGCGGGCATCGGCGCGGCCGACGGTTTCGCGGTCAACGTCTCCAACTTCCAGACCACCGCGGTCAGCAAGGAGTTCGGCAAGCAGCTGTCGGCGAAGGTCGGCAACAAGCCGTTCGTGATCGACACCAGCCGCAACGGCAACGGCCCGTACACCGGCGGCGCCCCCGAGGAGAACTGGTGCAACCCGCCGGGACGGGCCCTCGGCGAGCCGCCGACGACGTCCACGGGCGAAGAGCTGGTCGACGCCTACCTCTGGATCAAGCGGCCGGGCGAGTCCGACGGCGACTGCCGGGGCGGCCCGAAGGCGGGCGACTGGTGGCCCGAGTACGCGCTGGGGCTGGCCCGCGGCACCGAATAGGAGCGTCCTGCCCGGTGCCGCGGTGCAGCCCTCAGGGCACCTCCACCCAGGTGCCCTCGGACGGCGTGCCCTTGTCGTCGGTGACGAACAGCATGTACCAGCCCGAAGGCACCAGCGCCCGGTTCCCGGGCACCGTCACCGAGATCCCGCCGTCGGTCTGCTTCAGGTCCAGCGCCACGGAACGCTGGTCGGTGTCCGTGACATGGGTGACCGCGCTCGGCCGCATCAGCTTCGCCGACTTGATGGACGAGGCCTGGTTGCTGGTGAACACAGCCGTGCTCCCGCGCTCGATCCTCTTCGGTCCGGCGGTCAGCTCGGGCCGTGAGTCGCGGTACAGGTACGGCGGGGTGTAGATCTCGATGCGCTGCTCGAAGACACCCGGCCGGGTGCCGGCCTTGTCGGAGTAGAGCGAGTCGGAGCCGAAGATCATGACCCGGCCGTCGGGCAGGAGCACGGACCCCGAGTGGTAGTTGCGGCCCACCGCCGGGTCGGCGACCCGCTGGTAGGTGTCCGACTTCGCGTCGTACAGCCGGGCCTGCAGCACGTCGGAGCCACCGCGGCCGCGGTAGTCGTTGGAGCCGCCGGTGACCAGCAGGGAGTCGTCGGGCAGCAGGGACGCGCTCGGGTAGCGGGTGCCCTCGTCGAGGGAGGCGCCGTCCTTGAACTCGGGGTCGGCGTCCTTCAGGTCGACCAGCCGGGACTTCTCACTGGACTTGCCGGACTCGCCGACGCCGCCCCCGCCGATCACCATGAACTTCTCGTCCTGAGCCGGGGGCAGCCGTACGGTCGCCGACGTCTCCATCATGTCCGGGTCGCTCAGGCCGGGGACCTCGGTGAACTTGTTCGTCGCCAGGTCCCAGACACCGGGGGCGCGGCCGACGGTGGCGGGCCCGTAGCCGGCGTTCGAGCCGGAGTAGAAGAGCTTGCCGTCGCCGAGCAGGAAGATCGCCGGATAGGTGGGGAACTTCCGGACGATGCCGGTGTACTCCCACTTCTTGGTCTCCGGGTCGTAGACCTCGTCCTTGCCGGGGACGATCTGCCCGATCTCGTCCAGACCGGACAGGGCGAGGACCTTGCCGTCCTTCAGCGTGGTGAGCGTCGGGTACCAGCGGGCCTCGTTCATCGGGTCGACGGTGATGTACTTCTCCGCCACCGGGTCGAACTCGAAGGCCTCACGGATGCCCTGGAAGTCCTTCTTGTCGAGGGCCAGCTTCTGGGCGATCCCGTAGACGTTGCGGGTGTCGGAGCCGGACAGACCCGCTATTCGGTAGTTGTCCTCGGTGCCCGTCTCGTGCTTCGCACCGGACTGCTGCGCCTCGACGTAGATGCGGCCGAGCCCCGGGTCGTTGCGCAGGAAGGCGCCGGTGTTCCTGTCGAAGACCTTGGTCGCCTTCTCCACCAGCACGGGGTCCTTGGAGACGAAGGTCTTGCCGTTCTCCTTGCCGGTGAACCGGGTGCCCGCCGGCAGCGTGACCGGCTTGTCCGGGTCCTCGTTGTGCACGATCATCAGGCCGCCGGCCTTGGTGACGTCACCCCTGAGCTTCTCGTACCGCTTCGTACCGCCGGCTATGAGCAGCTTGCCGTCGGGCAGTTGGGTGTGACCGGCGCAGAACATGTCCTTGGGCGTGGGGATGTCCTTGAAGGCGTTGGTCTCCGGGTCCCACAGCACCGACCGGAAGCTCTTCGCGTCGAAGTTCTTCTGGTTGTTGCCCGAGCCCGCGACGAGCAGGACCTTGCCGGTGTGCAGCAGCGCCGCGTGGATCGTGTTGATCCGGAACTCGGCGGGGATGTCCAGGAAGTCCCAGTGCCCGTTGGACGCCTTGTAGTCCGACTGATCGATCTTGTACGCGTGGTAGCGCTCGGTGCTGAAGCGGTACAGCCACGGCCCGTTCGCTCCCGCGAGCGCGAGAACCACCGCCGTACTGATCGCCATGCGGCGGGTACGGCGGCTCGGACGGTACTTCATCGTTTACGTCCCCCAAGGGCGATCTGCATGGTCTGTTCGTTGCCGGCCCAGTGGGGCTTCTCCTGCTGGGCGTGCGCGGGTGGTCCGCTCGGCGGCGGGCCCGCGCGCCGCTTCTTCTTCTCGGCCCACATGGTGTACCGCCAGCCGAAGATCGGCGCGGCGGTGATCAGCAGCGCCAGCGAGGCCCAGGTGAGCATCGCCGGGTGGCTGTGGCCGAGCACGAGGGAGGCCGTGATGGAGCCGGCGAAGACGAGGATGAAGAAGAGGTGGATGCGGAAGGTCCCGAAGAGGGTGTCCGGACTCGACGAGTCGCCCTTGGGTGTCACGACGAACGAGCTCTTGCGGCGCAGCACGGCGTCCATGAGGGAGCGTGCGTAGACCGGCGCGGAGAGCGCGGACATCATCATGCCGGCGAGGCCGCCGGAACCCTCGGGCTCGTGCGGCGAGACGTTGTGCCGTCGGTTCCAGACGTACAGGCCGATCTGGAGCGCCGAGGCGTTGCCGTACAGCATCATCCAGACGGTCGGGTCGATCTGCACACCGGACGCGCCCATGCCCAGGAACAGCGCGCAACTGAGGGCCGCGAGTATCCAGTTCATGGCGGACATCGGATAGAAGATGATCATCATCGTGTAGTTGAAGAGCTTGCCCGCGGGCAGGGAGAAGAAGCCCTTCCAGTACTGCTTGAGGATCGTCTCGTACGTCCCGCGCGACCAGCGCAGCTGCTGGGTGAAGAAGTCCGTCCACGCGGTCGGGCCCTCGCCGACGGCCAGTACGTCCGGGGTGTAGACCGAGCGCCACTTGCGGCCGGTCCGCGGATTGCGGGCGCGGTGCATCTCGAAGCCGGTCGCCATGTCCTCGGTGATCGAGTCGTAGAGACCGCCGATCTGCTTGAGGGCACTGATGCGCACCGCGTTGCTGGTGCCGACGAACATGGGGGCGCCGTAGCGGTTGCCGGCGCGCTGGATCAGCGCGTGGAAGAGGAACTGCTGGGACTCGGCGGCCTTGGTGACGAAGGTGTCGTAGTTGCCGTAGACCTGCGGACCGATGACGAAGCCGACGTCCGGGTCGCGGAAGTACCCGAGCATCCGCTCCAGGTAGTTCGGCATCGGGACATGGTCGGTGTCGACCGATGCGAAGAAGTCGTACGCGTCGCCGTGGGCGTCGAGCCAGGCGTTGTAGTTGCCGTGCTTGGTCTTCGCCCGGTGCGGGCCCTTGGCCTGGTTCCAGTGCGCCACGCCCTTGCGGGAGAAGTGGTGCACGCCGAGCCGCCGGCAGACCTCCTTCACCGCCGGGTCGTCACCCTCGTCGAGGAGCCAGACGTGCATCGGTCCGCGGTGGCGGATGCGGACGGCGGCCTCCAGGGTCTTCGTCACCATCTCCAGGGGCTCCTTGCCCGGGACGAAGGAGGTGAGGAAGGCGACCCGGGTGCCGGTCTCCGGCACGACCGGGACCGGATCGCGTGCCACCAGCGTGGCGTGCGCGTTGGAGAGGACGTTCAGAGTGCGGAAGAGCTCGATCAGACCGATCGACACCAGCATCACGATGTCGAGGATCAGCAGCGTGTCGTTCTTGAGGTTCGGGTCGCGCTGTGTCCAGTGGCCGGGCTGCATCAGCCAGGCGAAGAGGCCGAGAGAGACGAGCGGCGCGGCCCCCAGCAGAAGTGCCGCACGGATCCGGTGCGGTTCCTGGGAGAGGAGTGAGCGGTACTTCACGGTGTAGGGCCGGGTGGGGTCGGGCTGGGTCAGAGGCCCGGCGAGCCGGCTGTAGTGCTCGTAGTCGTACCGTGGCAGCGCTTTCTTCTGTCGCCGCCGCTGGCCCCCGGACCGCAGCTGGGTGGGTATCCGAAGCTGTGTCGTCCGGGACGGGTCGTGGTCCTGCCGGGCGCCTGGCGGCGTCGACGTCATGGGTCATCCCCCTGCACGCAGGCGAGACTGCGTGGTCGGTCGGTCGGTCGTTTCGTCTCGTCCGCCGCGGGTCCCCCTGGAACGCGGCCGACGGCTCAGTGGCGGGTCACCGTTCCTGAGACAAGGAACGGCATCCTTCCGGTTGCATGATGCCTGCTCGGCGTTTGCTTGTGCACGACGGCTCCCCCGCACGTCGGACACAACCGGAATATTCGTCTCCAAATCCCCCAACTGTCTGCTCCGTCGGCGTGGTTGGTGCCGACGACTCCCAGACAGACTGGCCGACGCCAGCCGTGACCGCAAGGGCGAAAGGGGTTATTACCCGCTCATACGCACGATTTGTGGGGCTCTTGTGAAGTGGCGGAGTGAGGGCGTAAAGGGGTGCGGGCGGGGATCGCCGCGCCGTCGGGACGCCCGGGGGTGGTCGGCCGTCAAGGATGCACAGGCTGTGCGTGAGCAAAGCGCGCGCGGTGTGACGCCTGCGCGGGAGGCGAGGGAAAGCGAGGGAATGTGCGGGAACGAGTAAGGCCCCCTCACGCGTGGTGAGGGGGCCTTACTCTGCGTGCGCCGCCAGGGACTCGAACCCCGGACCCGCTGATTAAGAGTCAGCTGCTCTAACCAACTGAGCTAGCGGCGCCTGCTGACCTGGAGAACTCTACCCGATCTCCGGCCGTGCTCCTGACCATTTCCCCTCTGTTGCGGCCTGTCGGATGGTCGTTTTTTATCTTCTATCCGTCAAAATGCGATATGTCAGGAGAGTTGAGACACTGACGCCCGTACAGATGCGCCCAAAGATCTTGACGAGTGCGGAGGGAATCGCATGACTGTGCCGGCCTTCGAGGAGTACGTGCCCGCCATCGACTGCACCTGTGCGGGATGCGCCGTACAACGGCGCACCGCAGCCGCCGGACTGCCGACGCGGTACGGAGGACACCCGGCCGCCCACGGCGCGCGGCGCGCGATGGTGCTGGTCACCGCTGCGGGAGTGGTGCTGAGCGCCGGTCTCGCGGAGGCGGCGGGTGCGGCGGCCGACCCATCCCCGGTGACGGACCCGGGCCAGGCGGCCGACACCGCCGCGCCCGGACCGGACAGCCCGCAGGGCGGACCGGGACCACTGCAGGGCTCGGGGGCCTCCGGACCACCGGCGTCCCAGGCGTCCACACCGACGCTGCGCACCACCACCCGCGCCGACATCATCAACCGGGCGAAGAAATGGGTCACCGCTCAGGTCCCCTACAGCATGACGAAGTACTGGTCGGACGGGTACCGCCAGGACTGCTCCGGTTATGTCTCGATGGCCTGGAACCTGGCCGGCAACGAGTGGACCGGCAGCCTCGCCACGTTCGGGACGCGCATCGCCCGGGAGGAACTCCAGCCCGGCGACATCCTGCTCTTCCACAATCCGGCCGACCCCGCGAAGGGCTCGCACGTCACGATCTTCGGCGGCTGGACCGACTACACGCACACCCACTACACGGCGTACGAGCAGACCACGCCGCACACCCGTAAGCAGACGACGCCCATGGCGTACTGGACCCACTCGGGCAGCTACGTCGCCTACCGCTACAAGGGCCTGACGAGCGGAACCGGTGACAGCGGCTCGTCGAAGACGCTGTTCCCGGGCGCCTCGAAGTTCGGCCCCGGTACGAAGAACGGCTACGTCACCCGGCTCGGCAAGATGCTCGTCGACCGGGGCGGCAAGCGCTTCTACAAGGTCGGCCCCGGCCCTGCCTGGGGCAGCGCCGACCGGCTGGCCACCCAGGCGTTCCAGAAGGCCCAGGGCTGGAGGGGCAAGGAGGCCGACGGCATCCCCGGCCCCGACACCTGGCGCCTGCTGGTGAACGGAACCGGCCACGACATCCCCGCCGCGGGCGGCTCCACAGCGGTCGGGGGATTCCCCGGGCGGGGCTATTTCCGGCCGGGTCAGTCCAACAGCCATGTCGACAAGCTCGGCAAGCAGTTGGTGAAGAAGGGATACGGCAAGCACTACCTGTCGGGCCCCGGCCCTCGGTGGACCGAGGCGGACCGACGCAACGTCGAGGCCTTCCAGAAGGCCCAGGGCTGGAGGGGCACGGAGGCCGACGGCTATCCGGGCCCGGAGACCTGGCGGCGACTCTTCGCGTGACACGACGCACATGACGGAGGCGGGAATGCGATCCACGGTGTCGGACAGCTCCGGGAACCCGGAGAACCGGGAGGAACCGGAGTACGGGGAGGAGAGGTACGGGGCGGTCCCGGTACGGGAATGGGTGGGCCCGGACGGAGCGGGCCGGGTCACGGACGCCTGGGCCGCGGCGGGGGAGCGGGCCGGGGCGGGGGGCTGGGCGATGGAGGACGAGCCGCACACGCCGGCCGCCGGGACCGGGCGGGCCGGGCCGGGCGGGCAGGCTTTCGGTTCGGACGGGGGGCCGGTGACCCCGGTTTCCGGGCCGGGCGCGGGCCCGGGTGGACCGGTTCTCGGGCCGGGCGCGGGTCCGGGTGGGCCGCTTTCCGGGCAGGGTGCGGGTCCGGGTGGGCCGGCTTTCGGTTCGGGCGCGGGTCCGGGCACGCCTGCTTTCGATTCGGGCGCGGGTCCGGGCACGCCCGCTTTCGGTGGGGACGCGGGTCCGGGCGCGCCGGCTTCGGCGCCCGGGGTGCCGGTGCCCGGGCCGGACTCCGTCGTCGACCTCGTGCTCGACCTGCTGCCGGGCGAGGGGGAACGCGAACACCGGGGCGCCGGATTCGGGGCGACCTCGGCGTCCGTATCGGTTCCGCCATCGATGGCGGGTCCGGCCGTGGAGGCGGCGGAGAGCGCCCCGGCGCCCGAGACCGCGCACCGGGGCCCGGCGTTCCGACCGGCCGCCGAGGCCGACGCCGGCTTCGGGGGGCGGAAGCCGTTGCGCGATGCCGGGGGGCACGTCTCGGAGCTGCGTCCCGCCCCCGCACCGGTGTCCGGTCCGCCGTCCGGTGGGCAGTCCGCGTCCGTTGTCGAGACCGGTGTGCTCGTCATGGCGGGCGCGGGCTCCGGCACGCACGGGCTGGAAGCCTCCGGACGCGGGGTCCTCGAAGTCCCTGAGGTGCACGAAGTCTCTGAGGTGCACGAAGTCCCTGAGGCTCCGGAGCCGGCTGACGTGGCTGAGTACCGTGAGGCCCGCGAAGCTCCTGAGACTGTGGAGATGCCTGAGCTTCGCAGGATGCCTGAGGTCTACGAGGTCTTTGAGGTGCCTGAAGTTCACGAGGTCCGCGAGGTACCCGAGGTTCGTGAGGTCCGCGAGGTACCCGAGGTTCGTGAGGTCCGCGAGGTACCCGAGGTACCCGAGGCCCACGACGTCCTTGAGGCACCCGAGCTCCGCGAGATCCCTGAGGTCCGCGACGTCCGCGAGGCCCCCCTGCCCGCCGAAGTGACCGGCATCCCCTCGTCCGTGCCCGGACCGGAGGCGGCACCCGCCCCCGCCTCTCTCTCCCTGATGTTCACCGGCGAGGACACCGGCGAGTTCCGTCCCGACGCGCGTGTGGACACCGGCCGGCACCAGGCGGTCATCGCCAACGAGCGCACCGCCTCGATCCCCGTGCACCTGCTCTTCCGTGAGGAGTCCGAGGCCGGGGCCGACGCCGCGGGGCTGCCCGCCACCCTCGTGCGCAAGGCCCCCGAAGGTGAGCAGCCGGCCGGTGTCCGGCGGCCGCCGGTGCCGAGGACTCCGCAGGTGCGGCCCTCGACCAGGCCCGCGCCGGTCGCTGACCCCCGGCTCCATGAGCGGCCGGGACCGTCGCTGCCCGGCTGGGTCGCGCTGCTGACCGGCTTCGGCGGGATCGCGGTGACCGGCGGAGCCCTGTGGTGGACCGGCGCGCTGCCGGCCCGGGTGCTGTCGCGGATCGGGATCCCCTCCCGGCCGTACGACGGACTCAACATCGGCACCTGGGCGGGGCTCGCGCTGCTGGTGACCCTGGTGCTCTTCGCGTTCGGCGGTCTGAGCCGGGGGCGGGTCGGGTACACGTGGGTGCTCACCCTCTTCGGCCGGTACCGGGGCAGCGTGCGACGGACCGGGCTGATGTGGGTCAGTCCGCTGCTGCTGCGGCGCCGGGTCGACGTCCGACTGCGGCACTGGCGCAGCGAGCCGCTCCCCGCGATGGACGCCAACGGCACCGCGCTGCGGGTCGTCGTCCTCGTCGTGTGGCGGGTCAAGGACACCGCGCGGGCGACGCTGGGGATCGAGGACCACGAGGAGTACCTGCGCGATCAGGTCGAGGCGGCCATGGCCCGGGTCCTCTCCCAGCTGCCGGCCGACGCCTTCCACGAGGACGCGCACACCCTGCGCAACGCCGAGGCGGTCGGCGACGCGCTGACGCGGATGCTGAAGGCGGACTGCGAAGCGGTCGGTGTCGAGCTGTACTCCGCGCAGCCGACAGGGATCGAGTACGCGCCGGAGGTGGCGGCGGCCATGCAGCGGCGCCGTATCGCGGCGATCGACGCCAAGCACCGCGACAGCGTGCTGACTTCGGTGGTGGATGCCGTGGACGACACCGTCAACCGACTGACCGCCCGGGGCCTCGTGGAGCTCGACGACTACGAACGCAAGTCCCTGGTCAAGGACTTGACGGTGGCCTTCTACACCGGCCGCAGTGGTGGGGACAGCGCCTGAGTCGTTCTGCCCGGCCCCTCGGAGGCGTTCGGAATCCAGCTCACATTGGTCTGGACATGTTCATGCCGCGTCAATAATCTAGGCCTTGGTCTAGACCGCACAACGCGCGCGTAGCAGTGCTCATGGAACCCCCCCCACGTCTCCGAGGAGCGGCAGCAATGCGTATGAAGGCAAGCGCGGCCCTGGTCGGCCTTGCGGTAGCGGGCGTCTCGATGCTCGCGACCAGCAGCGCCAGCAGCCACGGCTACACGGACAACCCCATCAGCCGCCAGAAGCTCTGCGCCAACGGCACGGTGACGGGCTGCGGCAACATCCAGTGGGAGCCGCAGAGCGTCGAAGGTCCGAAGGGCTTCCCGGCGGCCGGCCCCGCCGACGGTGCGATCTGTTCCGCCGGGCACGGTGAGTTCGCCCAGCTCGACGACCCGCGCGGCGGCAACTGGCCCGCCACGAAGGTCACCGCGGGCCAGGGCTTCAGCTTCCGTTGGCAGTTCACCGCCCGGCACGCCACGACGGACTTCCGCTACTACATCACCAAGAACGGCTGGGACCCCACCAAGCCGCTCACCAGGGCGGCCCTGGAGTCGCAGCCGTTCATGACGGTGCCCTACGGCGGCAAGCAGCCGCCGGCCACCCTGACCCAGCAGGGCACCATCCCCACCCAGAAGACCGGCAAGCACATCATCCTCAGCGTGTGGAACGTGGCCGACACGGCCAACGCGTTCTACTCGTGCTCGGATGTTCAGTTCTGACGCCTGGTCGGTTACCGTGCGGCGCCATGGGGAGCGCAGGCACCGTCGCGGAGCTCGTACAGCGCCAATGGGGCGACCATCGAACCGGGTTGCGACATGAGGACACCGTCCTCAGTCACCATCAGGTCGCCTCGGGTGCTGCCGCACGGGCCGCGCTCCTGGCGGATCTGCTGCCCGCGGGCAGCGAACCGCACCTCGGGGTGCTGCTGGACAACACCCCCGAATTCCCGCTGTGGTTGAGCGCGGCGGCCCTGGCAGGGGCCGCCGTCGCGGGTATCAACCCCACCCGTCGCGGCGCCGAACTGGCCCGCGACGTCCTGCACACCGAATGCCGGGTGCTGATCACCGAGCGAGCCCATCTGCCGCTGCTCGACGGCCTCGCGCTGCCGGGCGTACGGGTACTGGTCACCGACACCGACGCGTACGCCGCGCTCCTCGCTCCCTACGCCGGGGCCCGGCCGGGCGACACGGTCCTGGCCCGGCCCGCCCCCGCGACCAGGATGCTCCTGTACTTCACCTCGGGGTCCACCGGTGCGCCCAAGGCCGCGATCTGCACGCAGGGGCGGCTGGCGGCGGCCGGGCGGTCGCTCGTCGACCACTTCGCGATCCGGGGCGAGGACGTCCACTACGTCTGCATGCCGATGTTCCACGGCAACGCGGTGATCGCCGACTGGGCCCCCGCGCTGTCCGCCGGGGCCGCCGTCGCTCTGCGCCGCCGCTTCTCCGCGTCCGGCTTCCTGGACGACGTACGCAGGCACGGCGCCACGTACTTCACTTATGTCGGCCGTGCCGTGCAGTATCTGCTGGCCACCCCCGAGCGCCCCGACGACCGCGAGCACCCGCTGCGGCTCGGCTTCGGCACCGAGGCGGGTGCCGTGGACGCGGCCCGCTTCCGGGAGCGGTTCGGGGTGCGGCTGGTCGAGGGCTACGGCTCGTCGGAGGGCGGCGCGGCGATCCAGCGGACGCCCGACACTCCGCCCGGCGCTATCGGCCGGGCGTCTGACCGCGACGATCTCGCGGTCGTCGACCCGTCGAGCGGCCGGGAGCGGGTCGCCGCTGTCTTCGACGCAGGCGGGACCCTGCTCAACGGGGCCGCCGCGATAGGGGAGCTGGTCAACCGGGGCCGGACCTCCTTCGAGGGGTACTGGCGCAACGAGGCGGCGGACGCCGCCCGGCTGCGCGACGGCTGGTACTGGACCGGAGACCTCTTCTTCCGCGACCCCGACGGCTTCCTGTACTTCGCGGGCCGTACGGAGGACCGGCTGCGGGTCGACAGCGAGAACCTGGCCGCCGCGATGATCGAGAACATCCTGGCCCGCTGGGGTGGCGCGGCGGCCGTGGCGGTCTACGCGGTGCCCGATCCGGTCGCGGGCGACCAGGTCATGGCGGCGATGGCGCTGCGCCACGGGGTGCGGTTCGATCCGGATGCGTTCGCGGCGTTCCTCCGGGACCAGCCCGACCTGGGGACGAAGATGGCCCCCCGGTTCGTACGCATCGTCCCGTCGATGCCGGTGACAGCCACGAACAAGGTGCACCGGGCCGGACTGCGGGCCGAGGGATTCTGGTCCGGGGGGCCACTGTGGTGGAACGGGGGCGGCGGAGCGTACACGCCCTTCGGTGAAGAACAACGCGCCCTGCTGGTACGGGAGTACGAGGAGCACGGGCGCCATGGCCTGCTCACCTCACACGGTGGAGGGGGCTGAGGTGGCCGCCCGCCGCAGATGTGTCACGGCCAGCACCGCACCGGCCAGCAGGAGCAGCCCGCCGGCCACCGAGGCGTACTGCATGCTGTGCACGAAGGCGTCCCGCCCGACCGCGATCAGTGAGCCGTCACCGGTGGACAAGGCCCCCGGAAGCGTCTTGCGGGCCACCTCCGGGGCGGTGTCCGGCATGTCCGCGGTGTAGACCGCGGTCGCCACCGCACCCAGCAGCGCCATGCCCATCGCTCCGCCGAACTCCTGCCCCGTCTCCAGCAGCGAGGCCGCCGAGCCGGCCTTCTCCGGCGGGCTGGTGGACATGGCCAGATCCGAGACGAGCGCCATGACGGTGACGATCCCGCTGCTCATCACGGCCGAGCCGATGAGCAGGAGGGCCAGGGAGTCCGTACCCGACAGAGCGAGGACACCGAAGCCGGCCGCCGCGATGACGAAGCCGGCGCAGATCACCCGCGCCCGCTCGGTCCGCTGGGCGATCGCGGTGGCCGCCGGTGCGGCAGCGCCCACCGCCAGGGACGGGGCCAGGCTCCACAGCGCGGCCTCCATCGTGCTCATCCCGAGCACCGACTGCAGGTACTGCGTGGTGAAGAAGGACGCCCCCATCATGGCGAACGCGGCCAGCGCGTTCAGCCCGATCCCGGCGGCGAAGTTCCGGTCGCGGAACAGCTCCCGGCTGATCAGCGCGTCGGTGCGGGCGCGCTGACGCCGGAGGAAGAGCCATCCGACGACCAGCCCGGCGGCGACGGTCAGGCCGTTGGGCAGATCGGGTCCCCCGGCAGCGGTCTCCTTGACCCCGTAGACCACCGGCAGCACGGCGCCCATGGACAGCGGCACGCTCAGGAAGTCGAAGCGCCCGGGGTAGGGGTCCTTGAACTCCGGCACCAGCACCGGCACCAGGATCAGCAGCAGCACCATCGCGGGCACGTTGACGAGGAAGACCGAGCCCCACCAGAAGTGCTCCAGCATGAATCCGCTGAGCACCGAGCCCAGCGCGATCCCGCCCGCCATGGCACCGGACCAGATGCCGATGGCCCGGCCGCGCTGCCGCTCGTCGCGGAACATGTTCCGTACCAGACCCATGGTCGAGGGCATCAGCGTCGCTCCACCGATACCGAGCAGGGCCCGGGCCGCGATCAGCATCTCGGGGCTGGAGGCGTACGCGGCGCCGACGGATGCCGTGCTGAAGGCGAGCGCGCCCCACATCAGCAGCTTGCGGCGCCCGATCCGGTCGCCGAGCGAGCCCATCGTGATGAGGAGGCCGGCCAGCGCGAAGGCGTACACGTCGAAGATCCAGAGCTGCTGGGTCGCGCTGGGCGCGAGGTCCCGGTCGATGGACGGGATCGCGAAGAAGAGGACGGAGACGTCCATGGAGACCAGGAGGAGCGGGAGGAGCAGGACCACGAAGGCGGTCCACTCCCGACGGCCGGCGAGATCGCCGGAACGGGCGTTTGTGCTCGTAGCGTTCGTCATGCCAGGAAATATACGAGCGTATAAAACAGTTGTCTAGTACGGATGTGTAAAACGTTTGTCTGTCATCGAGGGCAGCAAAAAACACACGAGGTGGTCTCCGTTGAACGGAGACCACCTCGTGTGGTGTCTGTGCGCCGCCAGGGACTCGAACCCCGGACCCGCTGATTAAGAGTCAGCTGCTCTAACCAACTGAGCTAGCGGCGCTTGCTGACTCGAAAATAATACCTGGTCCTCAGGGGTGCTGATGACACGTGCCCATGTCGCCCGCGACGGGCGTCGGGCGGGCCCTGCGATGTGGTACTCGGCCGGCGCCGGGCACGCGCGGCGGCGCTGCTCACCCTGTCGCTGCCGGGCGGGGCGTACGTCTACCGGGGCGACGAACTCGGGCTGCCGGAGGTGCAGGACCTGCCCGACGCGCTGATCCAGGATCCGACGTTCACCCGGTCCGGGGGTCTGGACCGGGGCAGGGACGGCTGCCGCATCCCGCTGCCGTGGCAGGCCGGCGGCCGGTCGCTCGGCTTCTCCCCGGACGGTGCCGAGGCCCCGTGGCTGCCGCAGCCCGCCGAGTGGGCGGACCTGAGCGTCTCGGCGCAGGAGGGGGACCCGGACTCCTTCCTCTCCCTGTACCGGACCGCGCTCGCTCTGCGACGCGAGCGGCTCGGCGCGCTGCCGGACGCTCTCGTGTGGGCGGACGCGGGCCCGGACGCGGTCTGCTTCGACCGCGGTGCCTTCCGGTGCGTGGTGAACCTGGGGGAGGGGGCCCTCGCTCTGCCCGAGGGGGCGGAGATCCTGCTGGCCAGCGGCCCCCTGGACGGGGACGGCCGACTGCCGCGGGACACGGCGGTGTGGCTGACGCGATAGTGCCTCCCGAGTGGTCGGGCGCAGCGGAGATCCGGTCCGCCCGACCACACGCCCCGAGGCGATGCGGTTACAGGGCCAGTGACAGCAGCAGCGGCGCCGCCCGCCGGTTCAGTGCGTCCGCCGCCGCACGAAGGCGGTGTGCGTCCTCGACCGGCAGGGAGAGTGCCAGGCATCCCGCCGACGACCCCGCCGTCAACGGCACCGCGGCGCACACCGTGCCGACCGCGTACTCCTGGAGGTCGAGCATCGGAACGGTCGCCGGCTGGCTGTCCAGCTTGGAGAAGAGGACCTTCTCGCTCGTGATCGTCCGCGAGGTCAGCCGGGCGATCTTGTGCCGCGACATGTGGTCGCGGCGCCCGTTCTGGTCGAGCTGGGTCAGCAGGCACTTGCCGATCGCCGAGGCGTGCGCCGCCGACCGGAAGTCCACCCACTCGTTGACCGCGGGTGTCTGCGGGCCGTCGGCGTACTGGGTGACCCGGATCTCCCCGTCGACGTACCGGCTGATGTAGACAGCGGCGCCCACCGAGTCCCGCAGCTGGGCCAGCGTCTGCTGGAGCCTGGCCTCCAGGGCCTGTCGGCGGGCCGCGCCCGAGCCGAGGAGCAGCAGCGAGGCGCCGGTGACGTACGCGCCGTCGGTGATCTGCTCCACGTACCCCTCGCGGCGCAGCGTGAGCAGCAGGGAGGTGAGGTGCCCGATGGGCAGTCCCGTCTCCCGGGCGATCTGGGCGTCCATCACACCGTTGCCGTGCTTGGAGACCGTTTCGAGAACACGAAGGGCGTACTGCACCGAATGGAACGGCGCGGTCGGTTCGGGCTTCAACGCCACGGTTTCCCCCTACCAGGTTGTGACCGCAAGCTTTTCCACCACGATAGCCGCCAAGAGGCGGTTCAGGGGCGGCTGTTGACTACTGACGGGTGCGCCCCGGCCCTGCCATCTGGGGCGCACCCGTCTGGCATATGCCAGAGTCAATAGCGATCGACGGATGCCGAGGTCACAGGACCGCGTTGAGGAATTCGCGAGTACGTTCGTGTTCGGGATCGGAGAAGATTTTTTCCGGCGAACCCGACTCCACGACCCGCCCGGAATCGAACATCAGTACCTTCTCCGAGACGTCCCGGGCGAAGTTCATCTCGTGGGTCACACACAGCATGGTGATGTCGGTGTTCCTGGCGATGTCGCCCAGCAGCTCCAGCACCCCCGCGACCAGCTCCGGGTCGAGCGCGGACGTCACCTCGTCCAGGAGCAGGATCTCCGGCTCCATCGCCAGCGCCCGGGCGATCGCGACCCGCTGCTGCTGGCCGCCGGAGAGCTGGGAGGGATGCGCGTCCACCTTCGCGGACAGCCCGACGAGGTCGAGCAGCTCCCGGGCCCGGGTCTCCGCCTTGTCCCGGTCCATGCCGAGGACGTTGACGGGCGCCTCGGTGATGTTCTGCAGCACCTTCATGTTCGGGAAGAGGTTGAACTGCTGGAAGACCATCCCGATCTTCTTCCGCGCCTCGCGCAGATGCTTCTCGGACGCCGGCTTCAGCGAGCCGTCCGCCGCCTGCATGTGCGTCAGCGGATCGCCGCTGATCCGGATCACGCCGTCGCTGACCCTCTCCAGCGTCATCAGCAACCGCAGGATCGTGGTCTTGCCCGAGCCGCTGGGCCCGATCAGCGTGACGTGCTCGCCGCGCTCGACCGAGAAGTCCAGCTGGTCCAGGACGACATGGTCGCCGTACCGCTTGACGACCTTGTCGAAGCGGACCAGCGGATGCGCGGTGCCATGGGGAGCGGGGACCGCGACGACGTCCTCGGGGGCCGTGGCCGCGGTCTTCTGCAGGGGGAGAGGTTCAGTGGCCAAGGCGCTTCTCCAGCTTCCTCATCAGGAGTGACGTGGGGTAGCTCGCGACCAGGAAGACCAGTCCGGCGAGTGTGAACACCTCGGTGTACGCGAAGTGGTCACCCCCGTACTTACGGGCTTCGAAGACCATCTCCTGCACCGTGATCACGGCGAGGAACGGGGTCTCCTTGAACATCGAGATCGCGTAGTTCCCGAGTGCGGGCAGCACATTGCGCACCGCCTGCGGCAGGATCACGGCCTGCCAGGTCCGCCGGGGCGTCATCGACAGGGCCCGGCAGGCCTCCCACTGGCCCTTCGGCACGCCGTCGATCCCGGCCCGGTACACCTCCGAGGTGTACGTGGCGTAGTGGATGCCCAGCACGACGATGCCGATGGTCAGTGGCTCCACCGAAGTGAACAGCGCGGCCGCGCCGACCAGCTGGACCAGCAGCGGGGTGGAGCGGATGAACTCCATCACCACCTTCACCGGCACGGTCACGAACCGGGTGGGGGCCCGCCCGGCCACCGCGATGGCCAGCCCGAGCACCGCGGCGACGAGCGTGCCGAGCACCGTGGCCAGCAGGGTGACCTTGAACCCCTGGAGGAGCAGGGGCAGTGCGTCACCGGCGGCGTTCCAGTCGAATCCGTCGTTCACCGGGCACCTCCGGCGGCCGGGGCGGTCACGGCGCTGCGCGACTTCAGCAGGCTTCCTTCGCCACTCGCCAGGCCGAGCCGCCGCTTGGCGGACCGCTCCAGCAGGTTCATCAGCAGGGTCAGCGCGTAGGCCAGTACGAAGTAGCAGGCCAGCAGGGTCACGTACGCGGCGAGGGTCTCACCCGTACGGCTGCGCAGCTTCTCGATCGCCGTCATGAGGTCGGCCGCCGAGATGAGCCACAGCAGCGGCGTGCACTTCAGCAGCTGGATGAGGAGATTGGTGAAGGACGGGATCATCTGCACCCACGCCTGCGGGAGGATCACCTTCCGCATGCGGTGCAGGGGCGTCATGTTCAGCGCGACCGCTGCCTCGTACTGGGCCCGCGGCACGGAGTTGATGGCGCCGCGCACCACCTCGGCGCCGTAGGCGCCGTAGTTGAGTCCGAAGGCGACGACACCGCAGAGCAGCGGTGTCAGCTCGTACCCCGTCAGCGGCGGCATCGCGTAGTAGAACCAGAACAGCTGGACGTACAGCGAGGTGCCGCGGAAGAACTCCACGACCACGCGTGAGACGCCCCGTGAGATCAGTTGCCGGCTGATGGACATCAGACCGAGGACGAACGAAAGGAACAGCGCCAGCAACGCGCCCAGGACGGTGGCCTGCAGCGTCACCCACAGGCCTGAGCGTAGCTGTGGCAGGTCGTCGGCGAAGGCGGAGAAGAAATCACTCATGCGGTGGGCCCCGTCCCTGTCAGCCCTTGCACAGATCGGCCGTCTTCAGCGTGGCCGGCGGGAGTTCGGTGGCCCCGAATCCGTAGTCCCGCAGCAGGTCCACGTAGCGCGACCTGTCGGCGACGATCTTCTTCAGCTCACGGTTGAAGGCGTCCCGCAGCTCCTCGTTGCCCTTGCGGAAGACGGCTCCGCCCGGGCTGTACTGCTTGACCCCGTCGAGCTCCGGCAGGAAGGCCTCGGTCACCTCGGTCTCCGGGTTGGTCTTCGCCAGCCAGCGGAGCGAGATACCCGTCAGCAGGAACGCGTCGACCCGTCCGCCCTTGACCGCGTCCGCGCCGTCCTGCGGCTTCTGCAGCGACTTGATCTTGTCCTTGGCTATCCCCGCGCCCTCGGCGTACGAGCCCTCGACGGCGCCCGCCATCACGCCGACGGTGATCCCGGCGGCCTTCGCGGACGCCAGGTCGGTGACCTTCCTCGGATTGCCCTTCTTCACCATCAGCGCGGTCGGCGAGATGAACTCCGGTTCCGAGAAGAGGGCGTTGGCGCAGCGCTCGGGCGTGATCGCCATGCCGGCGCTGACCACGTCGTACTTACTTGCCTGCAGGCCGGGGATGAGCCCGTCCCACTCGGAGAGTGTGGGGCGCAGTTCGTCGACGCCCAGTGCCTTGAAGATCTCCCGGTGCAGGGTGGGTGCCTCGCCCTTGAGCGTCTTGCCCTCCATGTAGCCGTACGGCGCCTCGTCGGCGTACGCGACCCGGACGAATCCCTGCTTGCGGAGCTTGTCGAGCGCTCCCTCCCCGTCCGCCGAGTCGGCGCCGGTCTTGCTGCACGCGGTGAGCAGGCCGGGGACGACGAGCAGACCGCCCACGGCTGCCGATCGGTTGAGAAAGCCCCGGCGGGACAGGTTCGGGAAGTCAGCCATGGTTCGCAGTCTCCTGGAGGGGTCGAACAGTCCGGACAGGGTTGGTGCCTGCCCGATCCCGTACGCCTATGCAGGAGGCAGGCGCATGTAACCGAACGGTGGCCGGAGGGTGACCTTCCCGTGTCCGGAAGTGGGCGGAGTGCGACGAACTGTGTGCGGGGCGTATCTCCCTACCGTGTAAGGCGAATGACGGGGTGTTATGCCCAGATGTCCGTCATCGGGTGGTGAAGTGGGGCGTGACGGAGGTCGGTTGGGATCATCCCTCCGTGTCCGTTCCCGGGATGTAACCGAGCCGCTTGTCCACCACGTTGGGCAACGGCTGCCCGGCCGCCCACCGTTCATACATCGCGACGAACTGCTCGCCCAGCCGGTCCCGCCAGCCCGCCGCGTCCCCGCTCATGTGCGGCGACACGATCAGACCGGGCACGTCCCACAGCGGGCTGTCCGGCCCCAGCGGCTCCCGGTCGAACACGTCGAGCGCCGCACCCGCGATCCACCGCTTGCGCAGCGCCCCGACGAGATCGGCCTCGACCACCATCGGGCCGCGCCCCACGTTGATGAACCGGGCCGAGGGCTGCATCAGCCCGAAGAACCGGCTGTCGAACATCCCGTACGTCTGCGGCGTCAGTGGCGCCGCGCAGATCACCCAGTCCGCCCGGGCGGCCAGCCGGTCCAGGTCCCCGACGCCGTGGATCGTGCGCCGGGCCGTGCGGCCCACCAGCGCCACCTCGACGCCGAGGGCCATCAGCAGCCGGGTGATCTCCCGCCCCACCGGGCCGGCGCCGAGGACCACCGCACGGGAGCCCGCGACCCGGGCGGTCTCGCGGTGGCGCCACCGCCGGTGCCGCTGGAGGTCCAGGGTGCCGGGGAGGTCCTTGGCGAACGCCAGCACGAGGCCTGCCACGTACTCGGACATCGGCTGCTCGAAGACCCCCCGCGCGTTGGTCACCACCGTGCCGCTCTCCGCCAGCTCCGGGCAGAGCAGCCGGTCCACACCCGCGCTCGCCGTGTGCACCCAGGCGGGGCGTGGTCCACCGCCCGGCCAGGCGGCCCGGACCGCGTCCGAGGTGAAGTCCCAGACCAGAAGGACATCGGCTCGGGGGAGCTCCCCGGCCAGCCCGGCAGCGTCGGTGTGCCGGACCCGCACCTGCCCGGTCAGCGCCCCGAGACGGGGCGGCGGATCGGCGTCCAGGACGAGCAGGACGGGCTCCGGCATGGGGGCGGTTCCTCCGCGTCGGCTGGGGTCGGCTGGGGTCGCGGAAGCACCACGCTCGCAGCCGCGCCCCGGCCCGTCAACAGGCCGGGGCGGTGACCGGGGCGGATGGGGGAATACTGGATGAGAGGCGGGGAAAACGGTCAGTGCCGTCGCCCGCTCCGTGGCGGCCGGTTTGCCGCACTGGAACAGGAAGGGTGGACATGACGACCGTCGGATTCCTCTACCCGGGCCACTTCGCGGAGGACGACTATCCGCGCATGGAGATCCTGCTCGACAGCACCATCAGGCTTGTCGTCCGCCACACCGAGAACCCCGACGACGCCTACCGCGACGACGCCCTGCGCGAGCTCGGCACCCCAGGACGTCTGGCCGCGGGGGTCGAGGAGCTCCAGCGCTCCGGGGTCCAGTCCGTCGTCTGGGCGTGCGACGGCGGCAGCTTCCTGTACGGCCCCGAGGGGGCCCACGAACAGGTCATGGCCGTGGCGCGGGCGGCGGGCGTGCCGGCCTCCAGCACCTCCATCGGCTTCGTCCACGCCGTGCGGAAGCTGGGCGCCAACCGGGTCGCGGTCGCCGCGACCTATCCCGAGGACATCGCCGCGCACTTCACGGCGTTCCTGCGGGCCGCGGGGATGGAGGTGGTCGCCACCCACGCGGCGGGCGTCGCCGGGGCCGCCGAGGCCGCGGGCTGGGGGCTCGACCGGCTGAAGGAGCTGGCCGCAGCGGCCGACCGCCCCGAGGCGGACGTCGTTCTGCTGCCGGACACGGCCCTGCACACCGTCAGCCATCTCGCGGAACTGGAGGAGTTCCTCGGCAAGCCCGTCCTCACCGCGAACCAGGTGGCGGCCCGCGAGGCCCTGCGGCTGGCGGACCGTCCCGCCTGGGCGCCCGGGCTCGGCACCCTCTTCGAGGCCCGCGAGTCGCCGCCCGCCCCGGTGGAGTGGGGGAGCGGACGGTCCTACGCCCACGGCAGGCGGCGCTGAGGCAGGGCGCCCGCCCGGAACGGGCACGCAAGCGGTGCTGGGAAGACGCGGCGCCCGGAATAAACGGAGTCAACCTCCTGTTGGTGTGCTGAGGACCGAAGGACATCACGAGCACCACCGGAGAGGCCAGGACGTGGACGAGATTCGAGGCGACGAGATCCGTGGCAAGGCGGAGGGAACGGCACCCGTGCCCCTCTCCGTCCTTGACCTCGTGACCGTGGGCCAGGGACGCACCGCGACCCAGGCCCTGCGTACGGGTGTCGAGATCGCGCAGCTCGCCGAGAGCCGCGGTTTCCACCGCTACTGGGTCGCCGAGCACCACTCCATGCCCGGCGTCGCCTCCTCCTCGCCGGCCGTGATCCTGGCGCACACCGCCGCCCGCACCGAGCGCATCCGGCTGGGCTCCGGCGGCGTCATGCTGCCCAACCACGCCCCGCTCGTCATCGCCGAGCAGTTCGGCACGCTGGAGGCCATGGCCCCCGGGCGCATCGACCTCGGCCTCGGCCGGGCCCCCGGCACGGACGGCGCCACCGCCGCCGCCCTGCGCCGCACCGAACGGCTCAACGAGGGGGCGGACGACTTCCCGCAGCAGCTCATGGAGCTGACGCGTTTCCTGGACGACGACTTCCCCGACGGCCACCCCTACGCCCGCATCCACGCGGTCCCCGGCCCCGTCCAGGCGACCTCCGAGGGCGGTGTCCAGTCCCCGGGCCGACCGCCGCTGTGGCTGCTCGGCTCCTCCGGCTTCAGCGCCCGGCTGGCCGGCATGCTCGGACTGCCCTTCGCCTTCGCTCACCACTTCTCGGCCCAGAACACCATTCCGGCCCTGGAGCTGTACCGCGAGTCCTTCAAGCCGTCCGCGGTGCTGGACGCCCCGTACGCCCTGATCGGCGTCGCGGCCCTGGCCGCCGACGACGAGCGGGAGGCCCGCCGCCAGGTGCTCACCGGCGCCCTGTCGATGCTCCGCCTGCGCTCCGGCCGCCCCGGCCTGGTCCCGACGCCCGAGGAGGCGGAGGCGTACGCCTTCAGCCCGGCGGAGCGGGAGTTCGTCGACAGCTGGCTCGTCAACATCGTCCACGGCACCGCGGACGAGGTCCGCACCGGCCTGGACGACCTGGCCAAGCGCACCGGCGCCGACGAACTGATGATCACCGCCAACGCCCACGGCGGAGAGGCCCGGCTGCGCAGCTACGGCCTCATCGCCGACGCGTACGGGCTGCCGACCCTCTGACGGACTGACGGACTGACGGACTGACGGGCGCCGGACCGCTGAGAGGCCGCGGACGGCCTCTCAGGCCTTCAGCGCCCGCGCTCCGAGCAGTTCCGCGATGGCTTCCGGGGCGACCGCGCGGGAGTACAGCCAGCCCTGTCCGGTGTCGCAGCCGATCCGCCGCAGCCGTTCCGCCTGGCCGGCCGTCTCCACGCACTCCGCGGTGACGGTCAGGCCCAGGCGGTGGGCCAACTGGACCATGGCCTCGACGATGGTCTCGTCGGCGGGGCTGGGATGCGTACCGTCCTCGTACCGGAAACCGCGCACGAAGGCGCCGTCCAGCTTCAGGACGGAGACCGGCAGACGGCTCAGGTAGGCGAGGTTGGAGTAGCCGGTTCCGAAGTCGTCGATCGCGATCCGGACGCCCATGTCGCTGAGCGCCTGCAGGGCCTGCAGCGGGCGGCCCGCCGATCCCATCACCGCGGACTCGGTCAGCTCCAGTTGCAGCAGCGCCGGGTCCAGACCGGTCTCCGCGAGGATCTCCGCGACATCGGTGACCAGGTCGGAGTCCCAGACCTGCCGTACGGCGACATTGACGCTGATGAACAGCGGCGGCTCGTCCGGGTGATCCAGCTGCCACCGCCGGGCCTGGCGACAGGCGGCCCGCAGCACCCACCGGCCGAGCTGCACGATCGAGCCGTCCTCCTCGGCGATCGCGACGAACCGATTCGGCGAGAGCATGCCGAACTGCGGGTGGTTCCAGCGCACCAGCGCCTCCACCCCCCGTACGACCCCGTCGGCCATGCAGACAAGCGGCTGGTACTCGATGGTGAACTCGCCGCGCTCGACCGCCGGGCGGAGATTGGACGACAGGGCCTGCCGGGTCATGCGGTGCGCGTTGCGTTCGGGGTCGAAGAGGGTCCAGCGCGCCTTGCCGTCCGCCTTCGCCCAGTACAGCGTCGTGTCCGCCGCCTGCATCAGCCCCGTGGCCGAGGTGCCCGCGACGGGCCGCTCCACCACGCCGATCGACGCCGAGACGGAGAGCCGCTGACCGGCCAGGTCGAAGGGCTGCTGCAACGCGGTCAGCACCGTGCGGGCGAGGTCGGTCAGCTGCTGCGTACCGGTGGACTCCTCGACCAGGATCGCGAACTCGTCCCCACCCAGGCGCGCCACCAGATGGGCGCCGGTGGGATGCGGGCCCTCCTGCTCGGCGCAGTCCGTGAGCCGGGCGGCGACGGCGGCCAGCAACCGGTCGCCGACCCGGTGGCCCAGGGTGTCGTTGACGGCCTTGAAGCCGTCCAGGTCGAGGTAGCAGAGCCCGATCCGGCCCCGCCCGGGCATGCTGTCGTCCTGGTAGGGCGCCGTCTCCAGGACCGCCGAGAGCCGCTCGAAGAACAGCGTCCGGTTGGGCAGCCGGGTCACCGGGTCGTGCATCTGAAGGTGGCGCAGCCGCTTCTGGAGCTCGCGCCGGTCGCTGACGTCGGCGACGGAGAGCAGCACCTGGCCGGGGGCTGCTCCGGCCCCCTGCTCCGGGGCTCCGGCCATCGGCACGACGGTGATCTCCGCCCACAGGGCGCGTCCGTCGGGGTGCTTGAGCCGGCGGGTGCAGCGGAAGCGGGAGCGCCGGCCGTGCAGTACTTCGCGGTACGCGTGCCAGGTGCGGCCGTCCGCGGCGAGATCGACCAGATCGGACGCGGACTGCGAGGTCAGCGCCGCCGCCCCGACACCCGCCAGCGCGGCCAGCGCCTCGTTGGCGGTGACGATCAGGCCCTCGTGATCGACGACGGCCATCGGGAGGGTGGCTGCCCGGAAAGCGGCCCGGTAGTCGTGCAGCTCGGTGAGGGGCCCGGCGGACGGCCACGCGCCGTCACGCTCCGTGAGGGGCTGGGGTGGGGAGGGGGCTGCTGTGCCTGCCGCGGGCCTGGGCCCTTCGGAGGTTCCGCTCACCGTTCGCTCCTGCCGTGCAGTTCTGTCCCGGACACCTCTGGTCGGACTGGCCCGCCGCGTGGACCGCCGTCGTCAGAGGCGGAAACCGCGCAGGAAAGCGAGGTGAAGCATAGAGGCTGGCACCTCGGCCGTTCCAGCGCCCCGAGTGTTACGGACCCCGCGTCCGCCGCTCTTGAGCCATTCGCGGGGTGACCCGGTTTGCCCTCGCCCGATTGTTTCTGTGCGGTTCTGTTCTCTCCCGGCGCCTCAGTGATCGATTGTGACTGTCCGTGAAAAGTGTGCTCGGTCCAGCCGCTGACCCGACTGGGGCAGCTCAACAGGACGAGCCCCTCAAAACGCCACAAGGTAGTCAGGAGGGTCCCGGAGTCCGCACCCCGCACCGGAGGTAGATGTGCCGCGTCAGCATGGGCCCGGAGGGGTGGAGAGACCCAGCCCCCGCGCGGTGGCGGCCGGGCTGATCTCCCTCCTTGCGCTGGCCGCCACCTCTCTCGTCGCCGGCCCCGCCGTGGCCGCCGACGGAGGGGCGGGCCCGTGCGCGCTGCCCCGGACCGACGTCCACCACTCGCTCGGCGTGGACGACTGGAACGGCGCCTATCCGCGCCCCGACCACTCCCTCGACGCGGTCATGGTCTTCCTCTCGTTCCCCGACGCGCGGCCCGCCACCACCCCCGCCGAACTCGCCGCCGACCACTTCCCCGCCACCACGCAGTTCTTCCAGCGCGCCTCGTACGGAAAGTTCACCCTGCGCCCGCACCCCGAGCGCCGGTGGATCCGGATGCCCAAGCCCTCGGTCTGGTACGGGATACAGCGCGACTGGGACAACGACCGGCGCAGTGCCTATCTGCGCGACGCGATCGACGCGGCCGATCCCACCGTCGACTTCTCGAAGTACGACATCGTCTATCTCGTCGCGGACCCCGACGCACCGGGGGTCGACTCCGACGCCACCAAGGTCGTCAATTTCGACCGCCCGCTGCATGCCGACGGGAAGGACATCAGGCGGGTCGTCACCGTTTTCGAACAGCACCCGCCCGACCACAACGTGCTCGCCCATGAGACCGGACACGTCTTCGACCTTCCCGACCTCTACCACCGGCCCTCGGACGGCAAGGGGGACTGGGACACCTACGTCGGCGACTGGGACGTCATGGGCAGTCAGTTCGGCCTCGCGCCGGACCTCTTCGGCTGGCACAAGTGGAAGCTGGGCTGGCTCGACGACCGGCAGGTGACCTGCATCCAGAGCGACCGGGTCGTCACCCTGGAACCGATGGCGGCCGTGCCCGTGCCCGGTGCGTCCATCGGGACCCGGCTCGCCGTGATCAGGACCGGCGAGGGCAGCGCCGTGGCCATCGAGGCCCGCAGCGCCACCGGCAACGACAGTGCCACCTGCACCGAAGGCGTCCTGCTCTACCGGATCCGCAACGAGACCCCGTCCGGCGGCGGGCCGGTCGACGTCCTCGACACCCACCCCGACACCGATGCCTGCTGGGACCGCTCGGTCTACCCGCCGCTCGCGGACGCCCCGCTGAGGGTCGGCGAGACGTATTCCGTCCCCGGCGGCCACACCACGATCGAAGTCGCCGACCGGACACCCTCGGGCGCGTGGACGATCCGGATCACCACGGGTACGTGAAATCGCCCGACGACACGAAGAAGCCCCCTCGCTCTCGCGAGGGGGCTTCTTCCGTCTGTGCGCCGCCAGGGACTCGAACCCCGGACCCGCTGATTAAGAGTCAGCTGCTCTAACCAACTGAGCTAGCGGCGCCTGCTGACGTCGTAGACCTTAGCACCCTGATCCGTGGGAGGAAAAATCGAAATCCGGGGCGCCGGAGCCGGCACCGACCGGGCCACCCGGACGCAGGCCCAGAGCAGTACGTCCGGCCCCGGGAGCCACGGGTTACGGGTGTCGGGAGCGACCAGCCAGCGGGGCCCGGAAGCGGACGGGCCGCAGGTCAGCGGCGGGACCGTCACGGCGTCCCCGGCGCCGTGACAGAGCAGCGGCGGCACCTTCGGGCCGACGTCCTGCGGCTCCAGCGGATCCCTGACCGACCGCGTGCCCGGGCTGGATCCCCACTCCTCCCAGTCCAGCAGCGAGGGCAGTCGCTGGGCGGTGCCGGGGGAGGCGAAGAGCAGCATCCGGCCGCGGTGAGTGGCGACCGGGCCGGAGCCCGGACCATCGGCCCACAGGTGCTCCAGCATCCGCCGCCCGAAGAGCGTGGGCACGTTCACCACGTCGAAGGCGGAACCGCACGGCAGGACCCCGGGCGCGGAGGGATGCGACTCCCACTGGGCCAGGGTGCTGCGCGGGTAGGCGGCCGCCCCGGCCAGCCAGGCGGCGCCGGCCGCGGTCACCTGTGCCGTCTGATTCCCGGCCTGCTCGCGCAGGACGGCGAAGATGTCGGCCTCCCCGGCGGTGTGATGACGGGGGCCGTCGCCGTGATGCAGGGTCGTTTCGTCTGGCAGCCATGCGGTCATATGCACAGGTCTACCCGGAGTGATCACCCGGATTCCGAGAGTTGTCGGAAACCGGGACAGGGTGGGGTGGTGAGGAGTATCTTGCGCACCTGGCATATGCCAACGGTTGTACCCGGGGTGATCGCGGACGCAGCCGCGCGGGCTGCGCGGCACGCGGGGGGCGACGGAAGGGCCGTCGCGCCGGGGCCGACGGTCGCGAGGCCGCGCCGTCAGGCCGACGGTCGCGGGGCCACCGCGTCAGGGCCTCGGGGCCGAGGATCGAGAGGCCGCGCCCGTCAGGGCCGCGGCTCGTTCAGCAGGCTGCGGCCGAACTCGACCATCTTCACCGCGTAGTCCTCGGTCCACTCCGCCCGCTGCGCGATGTCCGCGGTCGTCAGCCGGTCGAACCGGCGGGGATCCGCCAGCTGCGCCGCCGCGATCGCCTGGAACTCGACCGCCCGGTCCGTCGCGGCCCGGAAGGCCAGCGTCAGCTCGGTGGCGCGGCTCAGCAGTTCCTTCGGATCGTCCATCGACTCCAGATCGAAGAAGTGCTCAGGATCGGCTACCGCTGCCGACGGCTCGAAGAGCAGAGGTGCGGGTCGCAGCCGCTGCTGCTCGTTCCGCTCGGGTTGTGCCATGTGGTTCTTCCTCCTCCGGTGGGCCCAACGGCCACCCTCCATTGTCCAGCCCGCCGCAAGGGCGCCTGGGGCCTGTCCGCCAACTTGCGGGGGGCGTGCGGCCGCCCGCTCCGGACCCGGCGCGCCCCCACGCGCCCCCGCGCTCAACGCCTCCAGCGCACCCGGTGTTCCGCAAGGTGTGCCAGCACCGCGTGGTTGGCCTCCCAGCCGTCCGGGAACTTGACCGTGACGCCCAGCTGGACCGGCTCCGTCGACGGGTGCTCGTCGAGCAGGTCCGAGACGCCCTCGCGGCACACCACGATGCAGGCGTGGCGGTGGCGGGATGCCAGCACGC
Source organism: Streptomyces sp. NPDC005761 (assembly GCF_040630635.1). NCBI lineage: Bacteria > Bacillati > Actinomycetota > Actinomycetes > Kitasatosporales > Streptomycetaceae > Streptomyces > Streptomyces sp. NPDC005761. The sequence goes on from NZ_JBEXXX010000009.1 coordinate 228,396, forward strand.
ACAGCCGCCCCGTCTCCAGATGGAAGGCGGTGGCGTCCGGGCGGCCGGACAACGGATGCAGGACCACCGTCACATCGAACTCACGGCCCTGGAGGCGGTTCGCGGTGTCCACCGCCACCCCGGTGACCCCCAGCTCGGCGAGCGCCGCCCGCACCGCGGCCGCCTGGTCGCGGTGCGCCGTGCCGACCGCGACCCGGTCCGCCGTCACCGGTGCCGGGTCCGCAGAGCGCTCGCTGGTCGCCGCGCCGCCCCGGTCCAGCAGCCGGCGCACCACCAGGGCCACCGCCCGTACCGCCTCCGGGTCGGTGCGCGGGGTGTGCCGGGCCGGGAGCTCCAGCAGACCCCAGCCCGACTCCGCCGCCTCGTCCAGCACCCGGTCGGCCGCCGAACCGTCGGACGCCACGCCGAACGACAGCAGCCGGTCGCCGTGGTCCGTACCGCTGCGGAACGGGGTGTACGGGTAGAACGCGTCCGACACCAGCGGTGCCGCCGAGGCAGGCAGCCGCCAGGAGACCGGCAGCCGGTGCTGCGGCAGCTCCGGGTTGTGCGCGAGCAGTGTGGTGACCGCACTGGCCGACGGGTCGTAGCTCAGCCCCGCCCACTGATCCGCTCCGACGATCGAGAACGGGTCCAGCTGGCCCGGGTCGCCGACGAACAGCGCCCGTTCGAAGAGCCCGGCCACCGCCAGCAACGCGTCCGAGCGCATCTGGTACGCCTCGTCGACGATCGCGTGGCCCCACGGCTCCACGTTCTTCACATGGGCCCATTTGGCCGCCGTCGAGATGACGACGTCGAGGCCGGCCAGATCCGCCGCCTTCGCCGACTTCCGCACGTTGGCCAGGCCGTCCAGCACCTTGTCGTACGGATCGGAGTCGTTGCTGTGCAACCGGCCCACCGGCAGGCCGGGATCCTTCTCGGCCAGCCGGACGACCAGGTCGTCGACCTGGGCGTTCGTCTGCGCCACGACCATCAGCGGCCGCCCGGCCGCGGCGAGCTCCAGCGCGGCCCGCACCACCAGGGTCGACTTTCCCGCGCCCGGCGGGGAGTCCACCACGATGCCGCGGGCCGTCCCGTTCAGCGTGTCGTCCAGGATCCGGGCGGTGGCCAGGCCCGCCGCCGCCCCCGGGTCGAATACGGCCGTCACAGCAGGTCCTCCGTGGTCACGGGGTCGGGGTGCTCGGCAGCCGCCGCGCCGCCCGGCGGGCCCCCGTGGGTCCACGGGGTCTCCTCCGGATCCGGCAGCTGCGGGCCACCGCGCTGGTCGTGCTCGAAGAGCGTCCAGGCGATGACGTCACCGGGCTCCGGCACCGAACCCGGGGCGGGCTCCTTGCCGCGGCCCATCCGGTCGGTGATCCGCAGCACCAACGACTGAGGGCCGTCGTCCGCCGCCGCGTAGCCCGCGAACTCGGCGGTCTGCGGCTTGCCGTCCAGTGAGCGGTAGACCTTCACGCGCTCGCCCAGATGGGGCTGCTCGGCCGTACGGACCGTGACCAGCGGACGCGGGGAGGGGCGCTTGGACTCGCTGTACGCCATCTCGACCGCGGTCACCTCCGCGAGGAACGCCTCACCCGCCAGCCTCCGCCCGGCCAGCACCAGCGGGTCGTCCAGTGCCTCCTGGGCCTCCAGCTGCGCCTGCGCCGTCTCCCGCGCCGCCAGCTTGCGGGCCGCCGTCACCGCGTCGTCCCGGCGCGGCTGCGGAGGCTCACCGGCCCGCACCCGGTCGCGGTGACCGGTGAACGACCAGCGGTCACGCGTCCAGCGGTCCTCTGCCCTGGACCCCTCGGGCAGCTCCCGCAGGAGGTCCAGGCCCTGCCACACCGCGTCCCACGTCGGCCGCAGCACACCGGCCAGCAGCCCTCGGATCTCGCGCTCGGCCGCGGTCAGTTCGGCGAGCCGGGCATCGGCCGCCAGCCCGTCCTCGGCGGCGGCCAGCGAAGTGCGCGCCCGGTCGTACTTCTCGATCGCGGGGGCCAGCAGCCGGTTGTCGAAGTCCGGGTCGGTGGCCGGTCCGGCCGGCGGGCACAGCAACTGGCCCCCGGCATCCCGGGCCAGCTCGGCGCGGAGCGCGGCCTCGGCCCCCGACTCGCCCGCAGGCGGGTCGATCCAGGCGAGCAGGGCCCCCAGGTGCTGGTCCTCCAGGGCGGACTGGCCGGTCGCCCAGTGCCTGCCCAGCAGATCGGTGCCGGCCAGCAGCAGCGAGGAGCCCGGTACTCGGGCCCGCTCGCCGTAGTGCGTAAGCCAGCGGCCCAGCAGCGGAACCCGGGCGGGCGCCGGATACGGGGTGTCGGGATCGTCCTCCGCGGTGCGCCGGAACCGCATGGAGCGGCCGAGCAGCCGGATGAACTCGATGCCCGCCCGGCTCGGCACGATCAGCTGTGCCGCGTCCGTGCACAGCTCGGTCTCGACTTTGACCTTCCTGCCCGTGCCGGGGTCGGTCTCGCTCCGTTCGGCGGGCTCGACCACATCGGCGTACGACTCGATGTACGGCAGCACCGTCTCGGCCAGCTCGGCGAGGAACGCGAACCGCAGGTCCCGGTCGCGCGGCTGGGCGACGGCCAGCAGCCGGGGCGCGTCGCGGTCCGTGCCCACCAGCGCGCCGAGCGGGGCGCCCGCCTCGCCGGCCGTGGTGAGCGGCACCAGCACGAGTGGCCGCTCGCCCAGGTGGCGGTGGCGGACGGTGGCCATCGGCTGGGCGCGGCCGCTCTCCACGGCCTCCAGCCGGGCCAGGGTGCCGATCAGCGACATGGGGTGCCGTCCTCCAGAGCCTCGGCGCGCAGCGCGGCCGCGCGGAGCAGTGCGGCGACCGTCGGGTCCGCCGGATCGCCCTCCTTGCCCGCGGCCGCGGCGAGCACCCCGGTGACCGTGGTCAGGCCGCCGAGCTCGCCCCGGACGCTGCGCCCGAGCGCCTCGACCGCACCGGCGGCGCGCGCCTTGGCCCGGCAGTGGAAGGCGAGCTCACAGGCGGCCAGGCACTCCGGCGCGTACGCCGCCGTGACGGACTCGACCGCGGTGTCCAGCTCCTCGGAGGAGCACTCCGGGTCGAAGGTGGTGCCCTCGGGCAGGGCTGCCGCGATGTCCTCGATCCGGGTGAGCCGGGTCAGCTGGCGGCGGGTGACCGCGCGCTGCTTGCGCACGTCGACGACGGACGCGGCCGGCAGGTTGGAGAAGTCCTTGGGGCAGACGAGCAGCACCCGGTGGCCGACCTGCGCCCCGTCGGTCACCGCGGCGACCCGCTCCAGCGCCAGTACGTACACGGCGGACTGGCGGGCTGCCGCGCCCACCTTCGCCGCGTCGGCGGAGCCGTCGATCATGGGGAAGGACTTGATCTCGACGACCGTCCAGGTGCCGTCGGGGTGGACGACCACCGCGTCCGGCTCCAGATAGGCGGGGGACCCGGCCACCTCCAGGGCCAGCATCGGGTGGTCGAGCAGCGCCCAGCCGCCCGACCCGGTCGCCTCGCGCAGCGCGAGCGCGGTGCGGGCCGCGCGGCCCTCGGGGCCGGCGGCCGTCAGATCGGGCACCAGGACGTCCCCGGGCGGTTCGCCGGGCTCGCCGAAACCCTGGTGCAGCAGACGCATCAGCTCCGTACCCCCGTCGGCCTTGACCCTGGCCTCGAAGGCGTTGCCCCGCATGAAGGCGAACTGGGACTGGCCGAAGGCGGCGGGTGAACCGAGTGCGGTGGCGAGCGCGCCCTTGTCGACCCCTGCCCCGTCGAGCAGAGCTCGCCGCTTGCAGCCGGGGTTGGCGGCCAGTGCGGCCAGGGCGCGCGCGTCCAGCGGACGGGGCGCGACGGCCGGGCCCCTCAGCTCAGCGAGCCGCCTTCGCAGCGTCACCGCCTGCGGCTCTTCCCGCGGAGGCCGGGACGTCGGCCGGGGCAGGCGGGCCGACCGGTGCTGCTGCATCGGTGGGATCTGCGGAGGAGGTCCGCTGGCCGGGGATTCGCTCACCCGCGGAAGTCTTGCATCCGGCACTGACATCCGGGGACTTCGTGGCGGGGGACACCCGTACGAAGCGGGCCAGGACCGCGCGCCTGACCCGGTCGGCGAGGCGCATCACGGGCTTGGCCAGCAGGGCTCCGACGCCCATGACGGCTGCCCCGGCGACGGCGTCGAGGAAGTAGTGGTTGGCGGTGCCCATCACCACGATGACGGTGATCAGCGGGTACGCGATGCCGGCGGCGCGCAGGAGCGGGTGCCTGCCGTGGCGCCACAGGAGGATGCCGCACCAGAGGGCCCAGCCGACGTGCAGACTCGGCATCGCCGCGTACTGGTTGGTCATACCGCCCATGCCGCGCGGGGCGCTGGCCTCGGCGCCCCACCAGCCGTACGAGCTGTACTGGGCCATCGTGTCGACGAAACCGTGCCCGGCGGCCAGCAGCCGCGGCGGGCAGGTCGGCATCAGCGTGAAGCCGATGAGACCGAGCATCGTGGAGGTCATCAGCCAGGTCCGGGCCCGGCGGTAGGCGGCCGAGTGGCGCCGGAACATCCATATCAGGACGGCCGGGGTGACCAGGTAGTGCAGGGAGGCGTAGGCGAAGTCGGCGGGTATGCCTATGGAGGGGTGCGCGGTGAACAGCCGGTTGAGCGGGTGCTCGGCGTTGAGGAAGAGCGCCTTCTCCAGATCCAGGATGCGCAGCCCGTGGTCGACGGCGGTGGACACGTCGCCCCGGACCAGGAGCCTGCCGCCGGAGTACGCCCCGTACACCAGGGCCAGGAGCGGGAGCTCGGTCCACCAGCGGGGCCGGTGGCGCGGCACGGGCGCGGTGGTGGCATGCGGCATCCGGGAGTTCTCCATCATGTGTTCACGCGGCCGACGGCGGGCGTTCAACCGTACGGTGCAGGTCGGCCGCGGTTCGCCCGGGGTGCTCTTACGGCACCCCTCAGCTGCTCGGATTCGTCTGTGGTCAGTGGGACGCCGGTACGGCCCCACAGGTTGCCTCTCGCGAAGGTACGCGATGATGGAAAACCGGACGATCCGTTTCCCCGCTCCACCCGTCGCACCCGTCCCATCCGTTCCCACCCGGACGGATTCGTCCCCCGTCGATGTCCAAGATCTCAGATCCCGCATCTCAGGTCCCAGTTTTCTCAGGGAGAGCCGCACATGGCACCGCGCATCCTGCTGGCCCGGCACGGCCGGACGGAATGGTCCGTCAAGGGCAATCACACCGGCAGGACGGACATTCCGCTGCTCGACTCCGGGCGCGAGGGGGCCAAGCTGCTCGGCGAGCGCCTGCACCGCGGGCCGTGGGCGGACCTGCCCGGCCTGGAGGTCCGCACCAGTCCGCTCGTGCGGGCTTCCGAGACGTGCGCGATCGCGGGGTTCGGCGACCGGGCCGAGCCGTGGGACGCGCTGATGGAGTGGGACTACGGGGCGTACGAGGGGATGACGCCCGCCGAGATCAAGGCGATCCGTCCGGACTGGTTCATCTGGCGCGACGGGGTGCCGCAGGGGGAGACCCTGGCCCAGGTGTCGGCCCGCGCCGACGAGGTCGTCGACTGGGCGCGCTCGGCCGACCGCGACGTCCTGGTCTTCGCGCACGGCCACATCCTGCGGGTGCTCGGCGCGCGGTGGCTCGGCGAGGACGCGTCGTTCGCGGCGCGCATCCGGCTGGACCCGACGTCGCTGTCGGTCCTGGGGTGGGCGTACGGGGCGCCGGCGCTGGAGCGGTGGAACGACACGGGGCACCTGGAGCGGTAGCGGTCGGTTCCGCCCCGGGCCGACGGTTTCGTCGTCACACGCCGGACGGGCTCGGGTGCCCGCCCGCCACGGACATCGCGTGGCGGTCCAGGAAGTCCTTCACGTCGACCGAGCCCCGGCCCCGGGGGCGCAGGACCGTGGCCGCGTCCGCCAGCATCGACCGGATGCGGGAGGACTGGACCTGTTCCAGCAGATCCAGCACCCGGTGACCCGTCGCCGCCGCCTCCTCGGCGAGGCCGGCCCGTGCCAGGTCCGTCGTCAGCTCCGCGCGGTACAGCGCCATGTTCCGGGTGAAGTGCGGGTCCTGCAGCCGTGTCGCCCGCCGTGCGTGGCGCGCGGCCCGGGACCAGTCACCCAGCGCCGACCAGCACTGCGCCTCCAGCATCTCCAGCTCCGCCTCCCGGAAGAAGGTCATCCATTCCGGGTCCGCCGCGGACGGGCCCTTCCCGAACGCGGTGTGCGCCCGGCCGAGCGCCCGTTCGCAGCCGGTACGGTCCCCGAGCCCGGCCCGGCCCCCCGCCTCCCGGAGCGCGAGCAGGGCCAGCAGGCGCGGCGAGCCCAGGGGCTGCGCGGCCCGCTGCCCCGCCTCCGCCGCGCGTACGGACTCGCGCGGCCGGCCCGTATCGCGCGCCAGGAACGACGCGTTGCAGAACGCGTGCGCCTCCAGCGCCGGGTCGCCGGCCAGCCGCGCGGTGGCCAGCGCCTCCGCGTAGTGCGAGCGGGCGTCGTCGAACCGGCCGGAGTCGTGGGCCAGCCAGCCCACCGAGATGGCCAGCTCACCGGCGCCCGCGTGCAGCCGGTCCGCGGTGGAGCGGCGGGCCGCGGTGCCGGAGTCGAGCAGCGCGTACGCGGCCCGCAGCGGCTGCGAGGCCCGCCGGTAGAGGCCGTCGCCGCCGTGCCGGTCGTCGAGCAGGCGGATCTGCCGCACCGCCTTCTCGACGGCACTCACCTCCGCCTCGCCGACCCGGCGCTGTGCGGGCACGGCGGCGGCCGGGCCGCTAAGGCCCAGTCCCAGGGAGGCGGCCGCCACCGCGGTGGTGCCGCTCGTCATGAATGCGCGACGCAGCACGTCGCTCTCCTCGTCGGTGTCGCTGCCGAGCACGAGCAGCGGGGAAGTCGGGGGTGGCGGGGCGTCCACCGCGGGCCGGGCCCCCCGGCCGCGTACCGATTCCCGCGGTGAGAAGCCCAGGTCCGCCAGGTTCGCCCCGGGGAACATGTGCAGGAAGACCCGCTCGTACGCGTAGTTGGGACAGCGGATCTCGCCGGACTCCACGCGTCCGATGTACCGGGCGTCGCACGCGACCTGCTCACCGATCTCGCGAGCGGACCTGCGTACTGCGGCAGCGAACTCCCCGGCGGAGCGCTGTCCGCGCAGCCGCCGGAAAGCGGTGTTGGGAACTGCCCGTGTCGACACCATGGCGGGGCCCTCTCTGGTGCAAGCCGGGCGCCTGTTTCCGGTGTCCCGGCGGAGCAAGAACGTACCTGCTGTGACGGGTCGCACACGCTGCGTTTGCCAACAAATCGGATATCTCGCCCACGATCCGCCATGAACTGCCACCCTTTGCGGCGGTGCCGCACCGTAGCCCTTGACGCGGTCGGCGCGTTGGTCCATGCGGAGACGGAGTCCGGCTCCGCCCGGCGATGAGAGGAGAGGTCCCTTGTTGCACCTCGGCACGGCGACCGGCCCGCAAGCGACCGCGACGACCGGGACGCCGGCGGCCACCACGGCGACGGCCGCCACCACGGCACCCGCCGAGGGGCCCGGCGCCCCCGGCACGCCCCCCGCACCCTGCGACCTGGTGACGGTCCCCGCCCGCCAGGGTCTGGAGGCCGTCGACATCCTGCGGCGCGGCGCCGACCAGCCGGCCGTCGGACCGGTGATCCACGACGGGGCCTGCGCCACCCTCGGCTTCCTGGTGCCCCCCGGCACCGCCCAGGCCTGGGACGTCCCCGGCAGCGCCTGTACGCAGACCGACGGCCGCGGGCTGCGCATCCCCGCGGAGCCGCCGGTCCAGGGCAGCGGCTGGCTGCTGCCGCCCGCCGGCGACACCCCGGTCACCGACCCCGCCGTGCTGCGGGCCGCCCTCGACCAGGCCGCCCGCCTGATCGAAGCGGCCGACAACTGTCGCTGAGCTCATAATGGCCGGACGGCGGGCGCCTTGATCAGCCCGTCACGGCCGGTCCCCGACCGGCCCCGGACGTGATGAGCGAGTGAGCAGGGACGAGGGGCAGTGGCACGTCGAGGAGCGGCCGGCGGCGCGGGCGACCGCAAGCAACGCGCGGACCGCAGGACCGACCGCAAGGCGGCGCGCGGCCCCGAGCGCCCCGCGGGCAACGTCACCGAGCCGGTGGACGGCGGTCTCGCCGAGCTGGTGCCCGACCGGGAACGCCGGCGCGCCTGGACCCTGACGATCGACGGCGCCCCGCAGTCCCACGTCGACCTGGACGATCCGACGTACCTCTCGTTCGAGTACCAGCGCCGCATCGGCCACATCGCCGACCTGGTCGCGCCCCCCGGTCAGCCGCTGCACGTCGTGCATCTGGGCGGCGGGGCCTTCACTCTCGCCCGCTACATCGCCGCGACCCGCCCCCGATCCACCCAGCAGATCATCGAGGTGGACGCCCCCCTCGTCCAACTGGTGCGCCGGGAGTTGCCGCTGGACCCGCAGGCCCGGATCCGGGTCCGCGCCACCGACGCCCGCGCCGGGCTGGGGAAGATCCAGGACGGCTGGGCCGACCTCGTCATCGCCGATGTCTTCAGCGGGGCCCGGACCCCCGCCCACCTCACGAGCACCGAGTTCCTCGCCGAGGTGCGCCGCGTCCTGAAGCCGGGCGGGAGCTATGTGGCCAACCTCGCCGACGGGCCGCCGCTGGCCCATCTGCGCGGCCAGATCGCCACCGCCGCGACCGTCTTCCCCGAGCTGGCACTGGCCGCCGACCCGACCGTGTTCCGCGGCCGCCGCTTCGGCAACGCCGTGCTGCTCGCCTCGGACGTGGCGCCCAAGGTCGCGGAGCTGACCCGCAGGGTGGCGACCGATCCGCATCCGGGGCGCGTCGAGCACGGGCGGGCGCTCGCCGACTTCACCGGCGGCGCGGCCGCGGTGCACGACGCGGACGCGCGGCCGTCCCCCGCGCCCCCGGCGTCCGCCTTCGACTGACAGTGATGATGTGAGTGGTGGTTCTGCTGATGCGTCTGACTCGCCGACTGACTGACGTCTTCGACTGTCTTGTTTGGGATTTGTCGG